>DATFCB010000156.1:0-4442 GCA_035253525.1 Pyrinomonadaceae bacterium
CGGCGGGGGCATTGGCGGGCTGACGGCCGCGGCGCTCCTGGCTGCGCGCGGAGTTAACGTCTGCCTCCTGGAGAGAGAGTCGCGCGGCGGCGGCTGCGCCGTCACCTTCGAGCGCTTCGGCTACACGTTCGAGGCCGGCGCGTCGCTCTACGCCTCGTGGCAGCCGGGCGAGATACACGAGCGCGTCTTCGCGGAGCTTCCCGTCGAGCCGCCCGAAGTCCGCATGGCATCGCCAGCTTACGTCGTGCGCCTGCCGGACGGGCCGGACGTTAAAGTCGCGTGCAGCGCGGAAGAGTTCGAGGACAACCTGCGCGCCGCCTTTCCCGAATGCGCGGACGCGGCCGTCCGTTTCTACCGCGAATTAACGCCCGTCGGCGAGGCTTTGAAGCGCGTCGCCCTGCGCGTTCCAGACCTGCGCACCGCGTCCCGCTTGCGACGCCTGCGCGCGGCGCTCCCGGAAATCCGCGTCGCGCGCCGCGTGCTCACGGGCTTGACGCAGACAGCCGCGCAACACCTCTCACGCACCTCTCACAGATTCAAGCGCTTCGTAGACGTTCAACTGCAAATCTTCGGGCAGCGGGCGAGCGACGAGTGCGCGTATCTTTACGCGGCAGTCGCCTTGATGATGCCGCGCTGGGGGATGTACGCCATACGCGGCGGGGCTTCGGGGCTGGCGGATTGTTTGACCGAATCAATCAGAAAAAGCGGCGGCACCGTGCGCTTCAACTCGCCCGCGCTGCGCCTCGTAACGGACGCTGCGGGCCGCGCCGTGGGCGTGGACTTGTTGAGCGGCGAGCGCGTCGAAGCCACGCGCGCCGTCGTCAGCAACCTCACGGCCTGGGACACCTACGGCAAGCTGGTCGGGACGAGCCGCACGCCCGATGGCGCGCGCCGCCGCTTGAAAGAGTTGCGCGGGTGGGGCGCGTACCTGCTCTACCTCGGCATGGACGAAGAGGCCGCCCGCCGTCTCCCGGCGGACCATGTGCTCGCGCTGACGGACTGGCAGGAGGGACGTGCTTACGACCCCGAAGGCGCACAGTTCATGTTCGGCTCCGCGCCCGAATGGGACACGCGAGCGCCCGAAGGAAAGCGCGCCGTCACCGTCTCCACCTTCACGGAAGCCTCGCAGTGGTTCTCCTATCACGAAGACGAGACGGAGCACGAGGAGCAGGATCAGCGCGCGCTCGAAACCTGGTGGGCGCGCATACACGCGGCCCTCCCGGAGTTGGGCGCGGGCGTCGAGGTGATAGAGACGGCGAGCCCGCGCACCTTTCACGGCTACACGCGCCGCAAGCTCGGCATGGTCGGCGGCGTGGGCCAATCCCTCGATGTCTTCGGCCCGCGCGCCCTGACGCACAAGACCGCCCTCCCCAACCTCTTCATGGTCGGCGACACGGTCTTCCCCGGCCAGGGCGTCGCCGGCGTCACCCAATCCGCCCTCATCGTCGCCAACGAACTCACAAAACAAATTTAGAGAAGACTCAAGCTACAGTTTGACTCACCCCCTTTGCATCTTTGCGCCTTGGCGTGAGTGATTTTAGTTTTTTCACGCAAAGGCGCAAAGACGCAAAGAAATTAAATATGCACGAAACAAAATTAATTCTTGCCTCGTTAAATTGTATAGTGTATAGTGACACCGTACAATTTAGCGGAGGGCCGATGCGATGTTCATAGTGGTTGACGAACGGGACGGCCGCCCGATTTACAGGCAGGTGGCGGATGAGATCAGGGCGCTGATTGCGCGCGGGGAGTTGCGCGAGGGGGCAACGCTTCCGCCCGTGCGGCAGGTGGCTGCCGACCTCGGCGTCAACCTGAACACGGTCGCGACCGCCTACCGCGAGTTGCAGAGCGAGGGACTCATCAGCGTCAGGCACGGCGCGGGTGCGACTGTCGCCAGCCGCACCGCGACGGCTAAGTCCGACGACGAATTGAGGAAGCCGCTGCGCTCGGCGCTGACCGCGCTCGTCCTGGCGGGCCTGCCGAAGACGGAGATCATGGCGCTCGTCTCGGACGAGTTGCGCGGGCTCCTTAAAAGAGGCAAGTAAGAGAGGAGGTCTGTGAAGATGTCTTCGACATTCGTCACGCTGTTGTTAGTTGACCTGGCGTTGCTGGCGTGCTTCATGTTCATGCCCGTCATGCGCGGCGAGGACGCGTTTTTCGGCGTCCGCGTGAGCCCCGAGACTTACATGGCTGAGGGCCGGCGCGTCCTGCGTCGTTACTGGTTCTGGCTCGTCCTGACTTTTCTACAGGTCGAGGTGATAGGCTTCGTCGTCTCCTACTTCAAAGGCCGCGCCGAGTTCGCACGGGTCGCGCCGCGCCTGTTGCTGCTGCCTTTGGCCGCGCTCCTCTACGTCATTTTCTACAGGCAGGTGAAGCCGCTCGAACGAGTCGAAGAGGGACAGAGATTCGCCTCGTCGCTCAAGGCGCGGCGGCTCAAGGACTACACGAGCCTGGCGCTGGAAGTGGTCGTCGTCTTGATGACCATCGCGCCCGTGGTGCTGTTGGTCTACTACTACCCGCAACTCCCCGAACGCATCCCCGTGCATTGGAACTGGAAAGGCGAGCCGGACGCCTGGGCGCGGAAAAGTTATTATTCGGTCTTCTCGCTCGCGGCCACGCTCGTCTACTTGCAGGGCTTGATTCTCTTTATCAAGCACGGACTGCTCGGCGTGAAGATGACTTTGCCCGCGGAGCATACGGAAGAGTACTTGCGGCTGAAGGAAGAAGCGCTCGGCTTCACGTTAAAATTCATGGACTGGATGCGCCTGCTGGTCTGCGTGATGATGGGCGGCCTGGCGGCCAACGTCGCGCTCGGCTCGGTCGAGCATTTGCGCCCTTTGTCGAAGGTGGTCGCCATCGCGGCAGAGGTCGCGAGCTGGGTGATGATCGCGTCCGCGCTTTGCATAGCTTATCACTTCTACATGACCGACCGCCGTTTGAAGACGGAAGCGGGCCGCGTCTACGTGCAGCGGCAGCGGGACGCGGAGCACTGGTACTTGGGCGGACTCATCTACTTCAACCGCGAAGACCCTGCGCTCTGGGTCGAGAAGCTGGTCGGCTGGGGCTACACCTTCAACCTCGGCAACAAGTGGGGCTACCTTTACCTTGCCGTCATCATCGGCGTCCCGCTCCTGCTGTTTTTACCGTTGGAGAGATGATGAAGTAGTAAGGCAACCGATAAGAGTTTCGACCCCGGAAGGGTCTTCCCTTTTACCTTTCCATCGCTGCCTTCGCATCCGCTTCCGCGCCACGGATGATGAGGACTTGGTCGCCTGTGCGGCGGACGATGGTCGTGCGGCCGGCTTCGCGCCAGACGGTTTGTGAGGCTTCGCCTATGGTTGGAATCTCGCCCGGCTTCGCGCCCGCGCGAGAGCGTAGCCTGTTGTAAGCCGTGAAAAATTCTTCAGCGTCCGATGGCTTGTCCCAGACGGTCTGCCAGACGAAGAGCGGGGCGCTGCCCTCTTTTATAAACAGGTAAGCGCGGTCGCCGCCCCAGCCCGCCGCAGCGCGCGTGGCTTCTGCCACAGGCACGCCCGCCATCAGCAACCCGCGCACGCCTATCTCGCCGAGCGGCGTCTGGGCGCTCATCTTCCACCCGCCCGCCGCGAAGCCCGCTTCGTCCAACACGACTCCGCGCGGCGCTTCGTTCGCGCTGTACTTCTCCGGGTGAAGAATCTGCTCGGTCGAAACGGGCGGGCGCTGAAAGAGAGCGTTCACGCCGCGCTCACCCGCGCCGCGCCGCACGGCTTCGACAAAGCGCGCGCCGTCGCGGTAACGGAAGATGAAAGTCTCTGTCAGAAGCGGCGGGAAGTAGCGCCCGATCTCCTTGCGGTAGTCGCCGAAGCGGTCGCCCTCTTGCCTCAGAATTTCATCGAGCGGAAGCCGTCCGTAACTCTCGCCCTGCTCCATGCGCCGCTGCACGTTCATCGCGTCGCCCTCTATGACGGCGAACGCGGCCTCGGCGCGGTCGAAGTCATACGGCCTGACGACGAGCATCTTCATCAAGTCGAAGTGCTGATCCTGCAAGGCGTGCGTGAACTCGTGCGTCAAGAGCGAGTCGTCCCTGAACTTGTCCACGATGAGAACTTGTTTGTCGAGTGGCGAATAGACTGCGCCCGCGGAGACGGCCGTGAAGCTGGCGGCGAGCGAGGCCAGGTCCGTGCCTTCGGGCAGCACGCCGCCGGCTGCGGCCAGTTGGCCCAGGGCGCGCAACTCCTCCCCGCCGAGTACCTGTGCCATTTCGCTGGCGCGCGTCCCATACTCCCAGCCGGAAAGCTCCGCCATCCCGACCTCTTCGCGAAACGGCAGCTCGCGCAATTCCGCAGCGGCGCGCACGGCGCGCGCGCGCATCTCTTTCATCTTCGGTGAGAGCGGGCGCGACGGCAACGGCGGTAGCGTCCGTGTCACCGGCGCGGCCACTGTCGCCGGGGCGACTTGCGTCC
>DATFCB010000157.1:0-9709 GCA_035253525.1 Pyrinomonadaceae bacterium
AGATGCGAAAAACGTAAAAGCAGTGATAAGTGATAAGTGATGAGTGATAAGTAAAAGCATCTACTCATCACTCATCACTTATCACTTATCACTCTTAAAAGATGAGTCGAAACGGAAACATTCTTTCAGTCAAAGACCTGAAGACGTACTTCGAGACGGAGGACGGCGTGGTCAAGGCCGTGGACGGCATCAGCTTCGAGTTGGAGCGCGGCGAGACGCTGGGCATCGTCGGCGAGTCCGGCTCGGGCAAGTCCGTGACGAACCTTTCCATCATCCGGCTGATACCCGAGCCGCCGGGCCGGATCGTCTCGGGCGAGATTCTTTTCAACGGCGAGGACATACGCGCGCTCCCCATCGAAGAGTTGCGTCGGATTCGCGGCAAGCGCATCGCGATGATCTTTCAGGACCCTATGACCTCGCTCAACCCGTTCATGCGAATCTCGAAGCAGTTGATGGAGATGACGGAGCTGCACCTGGGGCACACGAAAGTCCAGGCTCACGAGCACGCGATCCGAATGCTCAAGATGGTCGGCATCCCGGACGCCAGCTCGCGCGCCGACAGCTACCCGCACGAGTTCTCGGGCGGGATGCGCCAGCGCGTGATGATCGCGATGGCGCTCTCCTGCGAGCCAGAGCTTTTAATCGCCGACGAGCCGACGACCGCGCTCGACGTGACGATTCAGGCGCAGATTCTTGAGCTGATTAAGACGCTCAAGCAGAAGACCGGGACGAGTGTCATCCTCATCACGCACGACCTGGGCGTGGTGGCCGGGATGACGGACCACATCATCGTGATGTACGCGGGGAAGATTTTCGAGCAGGCACGGACGCGCGAGCTTTTCAAGTATCCGGGCAACCCCTACACGAAAGGGCTGCTGCGCTCCGTGCCGGACCCGGCGCACGAGCACGGCCGGGCGCTCTACCAGATTCCGGGGCTCCCGCCCGACGTGGCGCACCTGCCGCCGGGCTGCCCGTTCGCGCCGCGCTGCGAGCGCGCCGAAGAGATTTGCAGCAAGGAGTTCCCGCCCTTCGTCCAGTTGAACGCGGAACATCACTCGCTCTGCCACTTCGCCGAAGAGGTTTACCAAAGCTCACGCCGCGAGCGCGATGGCGACCAAAGTCAATCAACCGAGGAGCAGGACAAACAAGCCTGATGAGCCAGCAGCCGAACAGCAATGCCGCGTCGCAAGCGCACTCGATGCCGCCGCCTTTGGAGCGCGGGAAGGGGAGCGAGCTTTTAGCCATCCGCGACCTCAAAGTCCACTTCGACCTGGGCGGCGGCGGTTTCTTCGACAAACTCGTCGGGGGCAAGCCCGTCCGCCGCGTCGTCAAGGCCGTGGATGGCGTGAGCATAGACATTTATCCGGGCGAAACGTTGGGGCTCGTCGGCGAGTCCGGCTGCGGCAAGTCAACTCTGGGCCGTGCCATCCTCCGTTTGACCGAGCCCACGGGCGGGCAGGTGCTCTTCCGCGGCGAGGATTTAGCGAACCTCTCGCAGCGCCAGATGCGCGAGCACCGCAAGCACCTGCAAATGATTTTCCAGGACCCTTACGCGTCGCTCAACCCGCGCATGACTGTGGGCCAAATCATCGGCGAGCCCGTAGAGACTTTCCGCCTGGCCGCGGGGCGCGCGCGCGACGAGCGCGTCCGCGAGTTGATGGAGACGGTCGGCCTCAGCCCGCGCTTCATCAAACGCTACCCGCACGAGTTCTCCGGCGGCCAGCGCCAGCGCATAGGGATTGCGCGCTCTCTGGCCGTCAGCCCGGACTTCATCGTGGCGGACGAACCCATCTCGGCGTTGGACGTTTCCATCCAGGCGCAGATCATGAATTTGATGGAGCGGCTGCAAAGGGAGAAGAACCTGACCTACCTTTTCATCTCGCACGACCTGCGCGCCATACGCCACGTCTCCGACCGAGTCGCCGTCATGTACCTCGGCAAGCTCGTCGAGGTAGCCGACGCGCGCGTGATTTACGACGAGCCTTTGATGCCGTACACGAAGGCGCTGATTTCGGCCGTCCCCGTCCCCGACCCAGAGATTGAGGCCACGCGCCAGCGCATCGTGCTCGAAGGCGACGTGCCTTCGCCCATCAATCCCCCGCAGGGCTGCCGCTTCCACACGCGCTGCCCCTACGTCATCAAGGAGTGCAAGCAAATCGTCCCCCCGCTGGCAGAAATTAAGCCCAACCACTTTGCCGCCTGCATACGCATCAGTCCGGAAGAGCCCGACATCGAGAGGGTCGCGCCGGGCGACGCGCCGGGCCTGCGTGACGCGCAGCGCGTCATCGCAACGTGAAAAAGGGCTTTTATTCGGCGTATAAACTAAGGGAGAGCTGATTCTCGCGTTGGTGATTGTACGCTTTTGAGGCGATTTCCCAGAGAATGCGCTTGTCTCAGGGGCGTGCCGTCACTTATACTTCCGAGCGGGACGGAACCGCTTCACCGAAGCCGCCGTCCCATCCCTTAGAGCCATGCGCGTGGAAAGCGCCCCCGTTCTTGCGTGCAGACTCAGCCCTCCAACATCACTTCGGACGTAAACTGTAGTGACCCAGCGGACAATGGATAAGACTGTCGCGTCCGCGCGCGACAAAGCCCAGATTAAGCCGGAAGAGACGCCTGACAACTGGGCCGAAGAGCAGGACTCTCTCTCGGCCGCTGCGGGCCTCTCCGTGCTTCTGGTCGAAGGCCGCCAGCCCCCCGCCCTACACGTCTCGAATAACAACTCCATCTGCCAGGCTTTTCAATCCTCGCCCGAGCACGTTCAGTTGTGCGACCCTTACTGCGGCGTCGCGCACGAACGCGCCACGAAGGCGGGCGGCCCCGTTCACTACCGCTGCCACGCGGGCCTGCATTGCTTCTCAGCGCCCGTCGAGTTGGACGCGAAACGCCAACTCGCCGTCATCGGCGGCCGCGCTTTCCTGACGAGCGCAGACTACCGCGCGCTCGCCGAACGCTTCCGCACGGGCGACCTTCAGGAACTACTTTCGGGCGAGATTTTCAATAACGTCATCTTCGCCGCGCGGCAGGATTTGGACGACCTGGCAAAGCGCGTCGCCGAAGCGGCTGCGGGCGTGGGCGAGCGCCAGCAGCCTTTGGCACAAACTCAGGGACGCGCGCCCGCGCCCGAAGGCCAGGCCGAGGAAGTAGACGCCACCGGCAGAGCCGCGACCGCAAGCGCGGCGCGCGATGCGGAAGAACAGTCGGGCGCGCGCGAGGCCGACACGGAGAGCAGTACTTTGCGCGTGCGCTATTTCCAGGCCGAGGGCGAGTTCAAAGAGGCTTGCGACGCTGCGCTTAAAGTCATCGGCGGCAAGCACGAGTTGACCTCGCTCGCGCTCCTATTGCGTGAGCACGGCGTCTTCGTCCCGGCCTGCTCGACGGGGCGCTACAAGGACGCGCAACTCCGCGTCGAGATAGGCGCGAAGGACGCGCGGCTCTTCACGACCGCGCGTGCCGGGACTTCGCTCGTCTTCCGTGAGGCCGGCGAAGGCTTCAAGCCCGCCGGGGCGATTCGCAAACAGACAACAACGGCGGCAGAGAAGACGGCCGAGCTTTTCCCGCTCATCGTCGGCGACGAAGTCAAGGCCGCGCTCCTGGTCGGCGACGCCGGGCTGACGGACGAGAAGCGCCGCGCGATTTCGATTTACTGTCGTGAGATCGCGCTGCCGCTCGAAGTCCTGCGGCTGCGTCACGAGCTTGAGCAGCGCGCGCGCTTCGCGGAGCACTTGCAGATTTTCGGCGAGCGCATCAACACGGCCGAGGCGGGCGACACTTACGACGCGGTCCTGCGCATGTCCGCCGATTTGTTGCGCGCCGAGCGCTGCTCGCTCCTGCTCTTCGACGAGGCTTCAAACGAGTTGGCCGTCAAGGCGGCGGTCGGCCCGCGCGCTGACGCCGCGCGTAACGCTCGCGTCCGCATGGGCGAGGGCGTCGCGGGCACCGTCATGTCCGAAGGCCGCCCGCTCGTCGTGCGCGACGTGGAGGCTGGCGGGCATGGGCCTGCGCACGCCGAGCGCAGCTACAAGACGAAGTCGTTCATCAGCTACCCGATCTCCATCGGCGGCCGCAAGGTCGGCGTGCTGAACGTCACGGACAAGGCGGGCGGCGGCTCTTACGACGACATTGACCTGAGCCTGATAGAGTCCATCGCGCCGCAGGTGGCGCTCGCGCTCGACCGCGCCGAGTGGCAGGAGAAGGCCAATCAATTCCAACTGATGTCAATCACGGACCCCCTGACGGGGATGCTCAACCGCCGCTACCTGATCGAGCGCCTGGACGAAGAGTTGAAGCGCTCGAAGCGGCAGGAATACCCCATGAGCTTCATGATGATTGATATTGACGACTTCAAGCTCTACAACGACCGCAACGGTCACCAGGGCGGCGACCTCGCGCTTGAGATGGCGGCGCAGTGTTTGAAGTCTGCGCTACGCGCGGCCGACGTGGCCTCGCGCTACGGCGGCGAGGAGTTTTGCATCCTGCTGCCGCAGACGGGGCTCGCCGAAGGCGTCCAGATAGCGGAGCGCATCCGTCGGCGCATCACGCGCGTGCGCTTCCCGCACGGGAAGGCGCAGCCCCTTGGGAGCGTGACCGTCAGCATAGGCGTCTCCGCCTTCGTCCCTGAAGTCGTGGACACGCCCGAGAAGATCATAGAGGCCGCCGACCGCGCCCTCTATCTGGCGAAGCGGCTCGGCAAGAATCGTGTCGAGACGTTCGAGCCGCCCGCAGCCGAAACCGAGGAGACCGATGCCGCAGGAGAAGCCTAACAAGGGCGAGCGCAGGCGGCCCATCCTCGGCCGCGTCGCGCCGGAAGAGTTCGTCGGACGAGAGCGCGCTCTCGAACAAGTCCTGCGGCTCTCTTCAGCGAGCACGCCCGAGCGCGGCCTGTTGCTGCTGTCGGCCCCTTCGTCCGGGGCTTCGGAGTTGTTGCGCCAGGCATACGATGAATTGTTCCGCCGTCAGGGCGAAGCGGTGCCCATCTACTTCGCGTTGACGCGTGCGGACAAGACGGCCGTCGGCGCGGCCCGCCACTTTCTCCAAACCTTCCTGCTGCAACTCGCGGCCTACCGCCGCCGCGACCCCACGCTCGCAGACGCCGCGCTCTCCGTCAACGACCTGATGGAGATGGTCGCGCCCGGCGATTACGAGTGGGCCGAGCGACTCGTCACGGCGATGGAGCGCGTGCGTGCCTCCGAGGACGCGCAAAGTTTGGTCCGGCTCTGCCTGAGCGCGCCGCGCCGCGCGGCCTCTCACGGCACAAGGCCCTTAGTCTTACTCGACGGGCTTGAGACGGCGGCGCAGTTGAACGGCGTCGAGGTTCCGCTCGGGACGGAGATTGCTCGCGCCTTGATGCACTCGGGCGCGCCCTACGTGATCGGCGGTTTGCGCCGTCACCTTTTGGACGTGGTGCACGGCGCGCGCAACGGCAACGATTTTGCGGGGGCTTTGCGCCTCGATGGCCTGTCCGACGAGGACGCGCGCTCGATGGCCGAGCGGCTGGCGCGCCGCGAAGAGGTGACGCTCAACGACCAGACGCGCGACCTCATCGTACAGCAGACCGGCGGGAACCCTTTCTTCATCACCGCCATCATCCGCGCGGCACGCGAGCGCAATGTAGCGCTCAGCAGTTTCCGCAACTGCCAGCAGCTCTACGTTGACGAGCTTCTGGGCGGACGCCTTCATCGCCACTTCAGTTCCGTCCTCGAAGAGATAGCGCCCGCCGTGGCCTTGCGCCGCTCGCTGGTCCGCGTGCTCTACGAGTCCGCGCAGAACGAGCAGGGACGCGCGCCCGTCGAAGTCTGGCGAAAACGTTTGAACCTTGAGCCGGCGGAGTTCCAGGCAATCGCGCGGCAACTTCACATGCACGAACTGGCGAGCGTGAGCGCGAACTTCGTGGACGCCGGCACGGATTCGCTCGTCTGGTCGGACTACCTGCGGACGCGCTACAGATTGGAAGTCGCGGCCGAGCCGCGCGCCCTCGTCGTCGCGGAGACTCTGGCCGAGACTTTGAAGCGCGCGCCGCAGACGATGGCCCGCCACTACCGCCGCGAGGCCGCGCTCGGTCTGCGCGAGTTGTTGGAGCGCTTCAACTGCCAGCGGATGCCCGCGAGCCTCTTCCACTACGACCGCTTCAACCGCACGCACAAAGGGATGGAGCCGGACGAACTCGTCGCGGCGCTCGACGCCGAGACGGATTTGGTCCGGCTGCCGCAGGTCGTGCACGCCGCGAGCTGCGCGGCCTTCTACCCGCCGATTGAGCAGGTGGCGGACGAGGAGCGCTCGGCCGTCGCTCACGGCTTCGACGCGGGGCAATATTCGGACGCGAGCGAAGTTGTCTGGCTCGCCGCCGAGATCGAGTCGAAGCTCGAAGCCGGACGCGGTATCACGGAAGTCTGGTGCGACCGCCTGATGCAGGTGGCGCGCGTCTGCAATTTTCAGCGCGTGCGCCTCTGGCTCGTCGCGCCCGAAGGTTTTACAAGCGAAGCCAGCGAGCTACTGAACGAGCGCGAGGCTTACGGGTCGAGTCATCAGCAGTTGGAATTGTTGACGGCCAGAATCAACGCGGCGTCTGCGGCGATGGCCCGGCAGGAGACTGCGCCCGACGAGTTCGAGATGGTCATCCCGATGGGCGACGACACGGAGCTGATTGCCGCGCACACCGTCGAGCAGATTGCGCGCCGCATCAGCTTTCCCCCTGAGGCCATCAACCAGATTAAGACCGCCCTGATAGAGGCGTGCATCAACGCCTCTGAGCACAGTCTGAGCCCCGACCGAAAAATTTATCAGCGTTTTCGCGTAGAAAGTGATAGATTAGTAGTCACGGTTTCCAGCCGAGGGGTCGTCCCCCCAGGACTCGGCAGTCAGAACGGCGAGAATAACAATGGCGAGACTGCCGAGAGTCGTGGACGGCGCGGCTGGGGATTGAAGTTAATCCGCAGCTTGATGGATGAAGTCGAGTTCGAGCGCGTTGACGATGGAACGCGTCTGCGGATGACGAAGTATCTACGCAAAGGCTGAATTCTTGCAGCTTCTTTGCCGTTTCGTTACTTACCAAACACAATTTGCGATTCCGGGTTAATTGCCTTTATAAGTAGGTAGAGAGAGGGGACTCGACTTACGATGCCTGAACTGGCGACTGGCTCTGCGGTGCGCTCGCGTGCCGTGGGCGACCTGGCTGTTATTTACGCGGGCGACTATCTGAACAAGCTGAGCGGCGAGCGCATCGAGCGCGAATGCCGCCGCCAGCTTGAGCGCGGCTGCCGCGCGCTGATCATCAACTTCCGCGAGACGGAGCTGGTCAACAGCATAGGCGTCTCGATTCTTCTCGGCGTCATTGACGCCGCCGAAAACACCGGCGCACAACTAATCTTCTCGGACGTTAATCATCAAACCGTTCAGCTTTTCGAAATGCTCGGCCTGACGCGCCACGTCGCGCTCGCCGAAGACGAAGAGGAAGCCCTCGCTACGCTCACGGAGTTCGCTCCCGTGCCCAGAGCAGCGGGGCATTGAGATTTTCGAGGAGGAGCAGAGGGAGTGCCCCTTCAAAAACTGCTGCACAGCTTTGCCGCCCTGGCTGACCTCGGCCAGGAGATAGCCGACACTTCAGACTTTCAGGAAAAGATGAGGACCGCTTTGCATTTGGTGCAAGGCTCGCTCGGCATCATGCGCGGCGCGCTCGCGGAGTTCGACGCCTCCGCCCAGGCGCTCACCTTCGTCGCCGCGCGCGGCATGGGCGCTGAAAATCCTGCGCCTCTCGCGCTCTCCCCCGAAGAAGTCTCCACGCTCATCTGTTTAGGCACTTGCGGATTAACCAGGGCGGACGAAAACCCAGAGGCCGCGCGCTTCGTCAAACGTCACGAAGCCTTACTTGACGCTTTGCGCGTTGACATGGTCGTGCCGCTGGTGGTGCGCGAAAAGCTGGTCGGGCTGATGCTGCTCGGCGGCAAGGCAACGGGCGAGAGTTTCAGCGCGGAGGACCGCGAGGTAATCTCGGTGATGGCGCGTCACATCGGCGTCGGCATACAGGAACACAACCTCTTCGTCGAACTCTCGCGCCGCGCCGAAGAGAATCGCCAGCTCTACGACGAGATGCGCGTCATCTACCACGACACCGTGCGCGCCTTCGCCGCCGCGATTGACTGCAAGGACAAGTACACGCAGGGGCACTCGGAGCGTGTGGGGCGCTACAGCGAGATCATCGCGCGCGAGATGGGATGGAGTGATGATGAGGTCGAAGGGATAGCGGTCGCGGGCTACCTGCACGACGTAGGAAAACTGGTCGTCGAGCGCGACATCATCAACGCGCCTTACAGGATTGACGCCAAGCAGTCGTCGGAGTTGAACCGCCACCCGGCGGCCGGCTACGAAATCCTCGCGCCGATCAACCACCCTTACGCGGACATCCCCTTATCGGCGCGCTACCACCACGAGCGGATTGACGGGCGCGGCTACCCTGAAGGACTGACCGGCGACCAGATTCCGCTCGCCGCCAAGATAGTCAGCGTCGCGGATGCCTTCGACGCGATGACGACCGACCGCCCCTACAAGCGCCGCCGCGATTTGGAATCCGTCATAGACGACCTGCGGCGCAACTCCGGCAAGCAGTTCGCCGCCGAAGTCGTCGCCTGCTTCTGCCGCGCGCTCCTGAAAGAAGTCGTCGGCGAGACACGCAACCCACGCATCATCCGCCTGCTCGGCCGCGACTACGTCGAGCGCGACAAAGTCGCCCCACTCCTCCAAGCCCTCATCGAAGACCTCGAATCCGGCGCTCTCAGCACAACCGCGGGCAACGTCTAACGTCAGAATGTAGGTGCCGAGAGGCGGCCCCGGATTTATTTGTGGTTCGCGCTGCCCATCACCTTGTCGCGGAACTGCTTGACGAGGCGGTCGCTCAAGCGGCTCAAGGTCGGAAGCTTTAATGGCCCGACGAGGTAGCGGCCGTAGGCGGCGTCGCGCAGGGCGTCCATGTCGAACTTGTCCTTGAAGTGCTCGCGGTAAGTGTCCCATGAAATCGCCAGGCCCTCTATGGAGCTTTCGTCGAGGTTGACGAGAAAGACGAAGTCGGCATCGCTCGGCTTATCGGCGACCTTGAAGTACGTCCAGCCTTCGATTCTTTTTCTGACTTTCCTCTCGGCGTCGAGGTCGGAGTTGAAATACTCGCGGCGGTTGACGCTCACGTCCTCGGCTTCGGTCGTCAGGGGCAGCGGCACGCGGCGGAAGGCGACGATGTACATGGACTGGCCCGCGCGGAAGGTGAAGGAAGTTGACTGCGCCGTGCCACTCAAGGCCGGAGCCGTTTGCTTACCCTTTGCGACTTGCGAGAGGCCGGCCGAAAGAAAGAACGTAAGGCAGAGAGTTGTTATCGTCCAGAAAAGTCTCGATCTCATCGCTTACCTCCTCTAAGACGCTGCGCTCCCAGCGGAAGTCGGCTGACTCACTGCGGCTGAATCCGCAGGGTGTAGCTGCAAACCTCTATCTTGTTGTCGGGCGAGACGGGCGTGCGCTGCTCGCGCGGGACTTCGTGGCCGTTGATGAGCGTGGGGTTTCTGCCTTTGGGCGTGAACCAGAATTGGCCGCCCTCGTCGCGCTCAAGGGTGGCGTGGATGCGGCTCACTTCGGGGTCGCCTTTAATCGGCAGGTCAACGGAGACGGAGCGCGAGCCGCGCCCGATGGTGATCTCGGGCTTGGAAACTGGCACAACCGTCTGGCGCAC
>DATFCB010000158.1:0-5839 GCA_035253525.1 Pyrinomonadaceae bacterium
CATTGCGGCCGCCCCCTGGGTGCCGCCTCCGGCCAGCACGGTGGCGGCCCGCAGCACGGGAGGCTGCAACAGCGACGCCTCCCAGGCGGAGATGAGTTCGTCGACGCGCATCGATGCGACGGATCACTCCGGCTCGACGAAGCTCGGTTCGACCGGCTCGGTCACCTCGTAGTCGCGCTCCCAGCCCTCGTTCTCCAGCTTGATGTGCTGGATGGCGACCGCGTTGGCGTTGGCGTCGAGGTCGGGCGCGGCCTGGTACTCGGAGACCCAGCAGCGGAAGACGTTGTAGGCGATGACGAGCTGGCCCGCCTCGTTGTAAAGCTCGATGATGATGTCCTTGCGGAAGTCTTTGAGCGAGACCTCCGCGCCGAGCCCCGAGCCGAAGTTCCAGACCTTGTTGGCCCACTTCTCGAACTCCGTATCATGGGTCACGCCCCGCTCCAATGTGATGGCGTCATACTCCGTGCGGCCTGGCGACTTGCGCGTCGTGGAGGGGTCGCCGCCTTCGCGGTGCTTGACCACTTCGGTCGAGCGCTTGAGCATCCCGACCTTGCTCACGCCGGCGACGTAGCGGCCGTCCCACTTGACGCGGAACTTGAAATTTTTGTAGGGGTCGAAACGCTGCGCGTTGACGCTGAATTGGGCCATCGCTCATTCTCCTTAAACTTCGATCTTGCCTGCTAGCTGCTGAATCTTGATGATCACGAACTCGGCCGGCTTGAGCGGGGCGAAGCCGACGAGGATGTTGACGATTCCCAGATTGATGTCGTTCTGCGTCGTCGTCTCGCTGTCGCACTTGACCAGATAAGCCTCCTTCGGCGTCTTGCCCTGGAAAGCCCCCTGGCGGAAAAGGTTCTGCATAAACGCGCCGACGTTGAGGCGAATCTGCGCCCAGAGCGGCTCGTCGTTCGGCTCGAAGACGACCCACTGCGTCCCCCTGTAAAGGCTCTCCTCTATGAAGAGCGCCAGCCTGCGAACTGGCACATATTTGTACTCGTCCGCGAGTTGGTCCGCCCCGCGCAGGGTGCGCGCGCCCCAGACGACTCGGCCCGTGACCGGGAACGAGCGCAGGCAGTTGACGCCGAGCGGGTTCAGCATCCCGTTCTCGGCATCCGTCAAGTTGACTTCGAGCGCCTGCGGGCCGTTGACCGTGGCGTCCAAGCCCGCGGGCGCTTTCCAGACGCCGCGCTGCGTGTCGGTGCGCGCCATCACGCCCGCGATGATGCCGCAGGGCACGAAGGTGTCGGCCTGCCCCTCGCGCAAGGGGTCCGACTCGACGACGCGCGGGAAGTAGAGCGCGGCATTGCGCGCCGCGATGCCGTTGAGGCCGAGCGTGGAGAAGCCCGTCACGGCGTTGGCCGCAGCCTTGGCCTTGTTGGTGCTCCAGGCCGCCGGGGAATCAACGATGAGCATCGCGCGGTGGTCTGCGCAGAACTGCATGGCGGCCTTGTAAACGTCCAGGGGAACGTCGCCGTCGCGCGTGTCGGGCGGGATGCACAGGAGGTTGAAGAGGTCCGCCTTTTCGAGCGCGTTAAGGCCGGTCTTGTCTGCCACGCTGCCCAGATAATCCGCCTGGGCCAGCGCCGCGCTGTCTGCGCCGTCATCGTTGGAGTCTGCGGCCGAACCGGCGGCCGGAACCGCCGCCGGCAAGGGGGGCAGCATGCGGACGGACTGCGACTGGCTCGTCAGAATCCTATCTACGCGCCGCGAGTTGTCCGTGACGGAGAGGTTGACAAGGCGCTCCAGCAGGCGGTTCGTGCCGCCCGGCCCGGTGCCCTTCTCAAAGATGGAGAGGTTAAAGAGGTCGGCGGCGTCAAGGCCGTACTGGTCCGCCACGTCCTCAGTGATTCCGTCCGCATCAATCTCGGCGCGCAGCTTGTTGCCCCACGCGCCGGGGCTTGAAGCGGCGAGGGCCAGAGTGCCGACGTTGATGGTGGCGACGCCGTCGGTCGGGCCACTGAAGAGACGCACGATGAGCGCCTGGCTGCCGCCGTTCAGGTAGAAGTCGCGCACGGCGTAGCCCATCGGGTCGGTCGTCGCCAGGCCGCCGAACGTGCGCTCGAAGTCGCCGAAGTTGTTGATACGGACGGGCTCGTTGACGGGGCCGCGGCGTGCGCGCCCGATGAAGGCCGTGATGGACGTGGCGACGCCGGCGATGGTGCGCACGCCGCTCGGGACCTCTTCGATGTAGACGCCCGGATAAGTCACGTGGACAGGCATGGGAAAGTCTCCTTCTCAAGAGTTACGCGCGCCGGGGTGGCGCGGGAACGGGCTGGAGGTTTTCAGATCGCTTTGCGCCCTATCAGGATGCGGACGGGGATGTCCGCCGCCCCCGTGTTTTCGAAGACCAGTTTGGTCGGCGCGCCGTCGAGCAGGCTGACCGCGCCGGAGCCGATCATCAGTTGCTGCGCGTCGAGCCTGACGAACGGCTTGCTGGAGCCGTCAACTTTGTAACTGAGCGGGCCGCCCTGGTACGTCCCGGCCTGGATGAGCAGGAACATGACCTTGGTCTGCGCGCCGGGCTGGACTTCGACAGTTGCACTGCCGTTGTTAGGGCCAGCCGGCTTTTTTGGCACAGTCACTTCGATGTTGTCGTAGGCGTCCACCTCGACCGTGTCGGCCCCCGAGAGCTTCGGGCCGCCGATGACCTGGACGTTGCAGGACCAATTTATTTTGACAGACATATTTCACTCCAAAGGGGTTGAGGAACCCGGCCCGGCCGCGTTGCGCGCGACGCCGACCGCGAGCTTCAGTTGTCATGTTTAGGCTAAGACGAGACGATTCCCAGAGTTCTCCTGGCGAGGGTGGTAGTGCCAGACAAAGTCACCCAATGGGGTGACGACTCAAAATCTCTGAAACCGAGCTTGAAGACCCTTTGATGGAAAGATTGTTTCGGAAGCGACAGCGAGGTACATCACGAGAGGGTGTATCAGACTGTCCCTTATGCCGCAGTGTGAGCCGGTCGGGCCGTCGGGGCTGATAGATTGGCCCAGCCGGTTGTGAAAGCCAGCCGCGCGAGGAGAACCATTTGACCTTAAGAACGCGCCGATGCTAATCCTTCGGCCCTGCGATGTCAATCTTTTTTTGCAGCCTCTCTTATACCCCCTGGAAGCAACAGAATCGGCCCAAATTCGCCCCGCGCAAACGCTGAACTCTGAGCGCCTTAGCGCCTCCAGCGCGGGGAAAATAATTTCACGCCAAGCCGCAAAGACGCTCAGAAAGGCGTTGAAATTTACTCGTCCCCGGAGAGCGAGGCGTGCGGGAGAATCGGGAGGGGGATTTGTTCCAGGAAGCGCGAGACGACGGGGAAGGAGTCGCCGTCAGCGCCGCGGTAGGCGTTGAGCGGATAGACGAAATAGAGCTGCCGCTTGGCACGCGTCGCGGCGACGTACAGCAGGCGGCGCTCTTCCTCCAAATCCTCGAACTCGTCCGAGGAGCGCGACGAGGGGAACCAGCCGTCTGTCATCCAGATGACGAACAGCGTGTCCCACTCCAAGCCTTTGGCCGAGTGCACGGTCGAGAGCGTCACCTCGCCGGAGCCTGCGCGCGCGCGGTTGTTCGACTGGGCCGCGTCCGACGGGTCCATCGCCACGTCCGACAGCAGCTCCGCAGAGCTTTTGTATCGCTTGGCTATTGTCTGTAGATGTTCGAGGTCGCGCCCGCGCCGCGGGTGGTCGTCGTACCTCGTTTTCAAAATGGGCCTGTAAAAGCGGAGCACGGTCGAGAGCTGCGCGCTCGGCGACTTGTTCTCGACGAGGCCCGACAGCATGCGCGCCAGCCGGATTAGTTGCTCCTTGTAGCCTGCCTTCGCGGGGAAGCGGTGCAGCTTCTTAAAAAGACCCTCCTTCGCCTTCGACGACCTGAACTCTTTGCGCTCGACACCCAGGTGGTCGAGTATCTGGTTGACCGTCGCGTCGCCTATGTGGTCAATCAGCTTGAGCGCGCGGAACCAGGAGAGCGTGTCCGAGGGGTTGACGACAAGGCGCAGGAACGAGAGCGCGTCCTTGACGTGGGCCGATTCCGCAAACTTGATGCCGCCGAACTTGCGGAACGGTAGGCCGTGCTTGCCGAGTTCTATCTCCAAATCGAAAGAGTGTGAGCTGGCGCGAAACAAGACGGCGATCTCGCCCAATTGGACGCCCTCCTCGCGCAACTCCTCTATGCGCTCGGCGACGAAGCGCGACTGCTCGTTCTCGTCCTGCGCGCTGACGGCTACGGGCACGGGTCCATCGCTGACGCGCGAGAAGAGGCGCTTGGCATAGCCCTCTTTGACATCGGCGATGATGGCGTTCGCCACGTCGAGGATGGGTTGGGTGCTGCGGAAATTCTCTTCCAGCTTGATGACCTGCGCCTTCGGGAAGAGTTCCGGGAACTCAAGCATGTTCCTGTAGCTCGCGCCGCGGAACGAGTAGATTGACTGGCATTCGTCGCCGACGACAGCCACGTTGTCGTGCGAGGCCGTCATCAGCCGCACAATCTGCGCCTGAAGCTTGTTCGTGTCCTGATACTCGTCCACCATGATGTAGCGGTACTGCTCGGAGAGTCGCTGGCACAATTCCGGGCTCCCTTCGAGCGCCTCGCGCAGCCGCACAAGCAGGTCGTCATAGGTGAGCATATGGCGCGTGCGCTTGAACTCCTCAAAGGCCGCGTACAACTCTTCGAGGGCCGGGCGCTCGTCGAGGAAGTGCGGGTAAGTCTGCTTGAGCACGTCTTCCATCGGGCTGACCTTGTTGACCATCATGCTGAAGATCGCGCAGATGGTGCGCTTGCGCGGGAAGCGCCGGTCGCGGGCCAGCCGCATCTGCCGGCGTAGCAGGTCAATCAAATCTTCCGTATCGCTCCCGTCCAACACCGTGAAGTTGCGCTGAACCCCTGCCTCTTCCGAGTACTTCCTGAGCACAGAATGGCCCAGGCTGTGAAAGGTGCCGCCGGAGACGCGCTGGCAGCGCGCGTCGGCCAGCGCGGCCGCGCGCGCGAGCATGCTCATCGCCGCGCGGCGCGTGAAGGTCAGGAGCAGCACGGACTCGGGCCGCACGCCCGTCTCTATCAGGCGCGCGACGCGGTAGACGAGCGTGCGCGTCTTGCCCGTGCCGGCCCCCGCGACGATGAGGAGCGGCCCCTCGGTCGTCGTCACGGCCTTAAACTGCGTCTCGTTCAGTTCCCTCTCATAGTCTATCCCGGGCGGGCGCACCTGCGGCGTGACGCGCTTCAGGACGAGCCGCGTGCGCGTCTTCTCGGTCGGCACGACCTGGCCCAGTTCGAGCGCGCGCTTGAGGTCGCGCAGCTCCGCCGCCAGCTCCGTGCACGTCCGGTAGCGCTGCTTCGGCTCTGTGGCGAGGGCCTTGTCGAGGATGCGCTGGATGGCGGGCGAGAGTTGAGCTTTGACGGCCTCGCGCAGCCTGGGCTCCTGGTGCAGGATGGCGTGCATCGTGTCAATCTGGTTCTCGCCCGCGAAGGGGCGCACGCCCGTCAGCATCTCGCAGAGCACGACGCCGAAACTAAAGATATCGCAGCGCAGGTCAACCTTTTGGCCGAGCAGTTGCTCGGGCGACATATAGTTGATCGTCCCCAGGACAGCGCCCGACTGCGTGTTGACGCGGATGAGCGTTTCCTGCGCGCTGTCAATCGCGGGCGCGCGGTTGCGGCGCGGGAGTAGTTTTGCGATGCCGAAATCCAGAATCTTCGCGTAGCCGTCGCGGCTAATCATCAAATTCTCGGGCTTGAGGTCGCGGTGAATGATGCCTGCCTCGTGCGCCTTAATGAGCCCCCCGATAATCTGTAGCGCGATATCCAGGGCTTCCCTGACCTCGAATTTTCGCGCCTCTATCTTCTGGCGCAA
>DATFCB010000159.1:0-17810 GCA_035253525.1 Pyrinomonadaceae bacterium
TTTTATGTTCAAAATCCTCCAGCTAGACCAGCAAAGAGAACAAGAGGGTTTTAATGTCCGACGCAATTATTTCGACGGAGCCGACAGTCCTCCATTCAAACCAGGCCGCGGGTCGGCCCATCTGCCACGTCTGCGGGCGGGAAGCGCCCGACGGGCGCGTGCCGTTCACTTCAATTTCCGAGAACCTGCAAGTCATCATCTCGGCCAACGCCCCTGCGGGCGCGGTACTCACGGAAGTCTGCCCGCGCTGCATAGAACTCTTCGAGCGCGCGCGCCGTCAGCTCGAAGCGCACTCGGTCATCTTCGAGCAGGGCGGGCACGTCCTTTCGACGCCCCTCAGGATGGACGCGGACGAGCGCTTCACGGGCCGCAAGGTCACCATAGCTTTCCTGGACTCCGGGTTCTACCCGCACCCTGACCTGACGACGCCCGACAATCGTATCCTCACCTATCACAGCCTCGTCGCGGCCGAAGGCGATAAGACTTCGCTTGAGACGCCGGACCCTTCGAGCTGGCACGGGATGATGACTTCGGTGGTCGCGGCCGGTAACGGCGGACTCTCCGCCGGCTTCTACCGCGGCATCGCGCCGGACGCTTCGGTCGTCCTGGTCAAGCTCGCGCGCACGGGCCGCATCCTCGAAGGCGACATAGAGCGCGGACTCCTGTGGGTGATGGAGCACCGCGAGGAGTACAAGATTCGCGTCGTCAACATCTCGGCGGGGGGCGACGACCAGCAGCCTTACCTGCACAACTCGCTGGCACAGACGGTCGAGCGCGCCGTCTCTGAAGGTCTCGTGGTGGTCTGCGCCGTCGGCAACGCCGGGCACCATCCGGGCCACCCCGTCCTGCCGCCCGCGAGCGCGCCCTCCTGCATCGCCGTCGGCGGGCTGGACGACCAGAACTCAATGGACCGCGCGCGCCGCGGCATGTACCGCTCGTCCTACGGGCCGACGATTGACGGGTTGCAGAAACCGGAAGTGATAGCCCCCGGCATCTGGGTCCCCGCGCCCATCCTGCCGGGCACGCCGACCGCCGAAGAGGCGGAACTGCTAGCGATGCTGGACGCTGCGCCCGACGACCAGCTACACGCGCTGATTGAGGCCAACGCCGGCGTGGACAAAGACCTGGACGAGGCGCGGGGGTTGCGCGTCTCGCTGCTGCGCCAGTTGATAACAATCAAGCTGCGCGAGGGCAGCGTCATCAGCGAGCACTACAAGTACGTGGACGGGACTTCGTTCGCCTCGCCCATCGTCGCCTCGATCATCGCCTGCATGTTGGAGGCGAACCCGCACCTCACGCCGCAGCAGGTCAAGCGCATCCTGATTGACACGGCCGAGCGGCTGCCCGCGATAGAAGTTGATCGACAGGGCTGGGGCGTCGTCGCCCCGCGCAAGGCCGTCGAGTTAGCGCTCGCGCTTCGCTCGATGAGTCTGGGCGGCTGATGAAAATTTCACGCAAAGACGCAAAGGCGCAAAGAAAAGCTTAATTGTTTTCTTCGCGCCTTGGCGTCTCCAGCGTGAGACGTTATTGTGTGATTTACGAAACCGCGACGACGGCGATTCGCCTGGCGTCGGCCAGCTTGAGCATCTCTTCGCGGTCGAAGATGAGCGTCTTGCCGGCGGTGATGCAGAGGCAGGTCGCGCTGGCCTCAATCATCGTCTCGATGGTGGGGACTCCGACCACGGGCACGTCGAAGCGCATGTCCTGGTCAGGCTTGGCGACCTTGACGACCGTCAGGCGGCCGCGCGCCAATTCGCCCGCGCGCTTGACGGTCGCGTCCGTCCCTTCCATCGCCTCGATGGCGACGCAGGCGCGCGAGCGCACGACGATGGTCTGGCCCAAATCCAGGCGCGCTATCTCGCGCGCTACTTCCAGCCCGTACTCTATGTCGCCGCGCTCGCGCTCGTCAGGCGCGCGGCGCGTCAGCGTCCCCGTCTGCGGCAGGTGGTCTTGCAAAAAGTAGGTCGAGTCAATCAGCTCTATGCCTTCGCTGGCGAGTTCGTCCGCGACGGCCCCTATGAGCGCATCCGTGTTGCGGCGCGGCAGTCTGAGGAGCATCTTTAGCATCCGCACGTCGGGCAGCGCCCCGCTGAAAATCTGCACGTGCTTGACCTGCCCCGCCATGATCGCCTGTTGCACGCCTTCGCGCTTGAAGAAGCGAATCATCTTGCCCAACTGCCCTATGCCGACCCACACGACGCGCTCGGCCGCGCGCTCAATCGCGGGGTCCGTCTCCTCGCGTATCGCCGCCACCGACAGAGACACGCCCGCCCGGCGCGCCCCTTCGAGCACGAGGAAGGGGAAACGACCGTTGCCTGCGATCAAACCGTAACGCATGGTTTAAGGGATGAGGGATGAGGGATGAGGGATGAAATGGTTGGAGTGAATGGCTCGTCGAATCTATGACTCAACTGCTTTACTTCATCCCTCATCCCTCATCCCTCATCCCTTACTTGATTACTCCGCGCACGGAGGTCTCTATGAAGTGGACGAGTTCGTCCACCTCTTTCGAGTCGTTGATTTCGGCGCGGATGCGCTCCAGAGCTTGCGTCGTGTTGAGCTTGGCCGAGAGCAGGAGGTGGAAGGCGTGGTGCAGCGTTTTGATGACTTCCTGCGGGTAGCCGCGCCGCTTCATGCCCGTGACGTTCAGGCCGTAGCACTTGGCGTGGTTGCCGACCGTCAGCGCGTAGGGGAGCGCGTCTTTGACGACGACCGAATAGCCGCCGATGTATGCTTCGCGGCCGACGCGGCAGAACTGATGCACGCCGGAATATGCTCCGATGTTCGCGCCGTCCTCGACCGAGACGTGGCCCGCGAGCGTCGCGCCGTTAGCCATGATGACATGGTCGCCGAGAAGGCAATCGTGCGCGATGTGCGCCTGGGCCATAATCAGGCAGTCGTCGCCGGTCTTGGTCAGGCGTCCTCCGCCTTCGGTCCCGCGGTGGATGGTCACGAACTCGCGTATGCGGTTGCGCCGGCCGATGCGCGTCTCGGCGGGCTCGCCCTTGTACTTCAAATCCTGCGAGGCCAGGCCGATTGAGACGAAGGGGAAGACGTGGCTGTCGTCGCCGATGCGAGTGCGCCCGTCAATAACGCAGTGGGATTCGAGGCGCACGCGGTCGCCAAGGACCGCCTCGTCGCCGACGACGCAGTAGGGTCCGACGTAACAATCGCTCCCGAGTTGTGCGCCGGATTGGACGACGGCTGAAGGGTGTATGAATTGCACGGCGGCGGCGTCGCGGGGGCGTAAGGCGCTCATTACGAGGCGACGCTCCTGTCCGTGATGACGCTCATGATGTCGGCCTCGGCGGCGAGTTGCCCTTCGACGTGCGCCAGCCCGCGCATGCGCTGGACGCGCGAGCCGACGCGCACCGGAGTGACCGTCAGCGTGAGCGTGTCGCCGGGGACGACGGGGCGGCGGAAGCGCGCGTTGTCAATGCCGCTGAAGAGGACCAGTTTTTTCTCGCGGTCCTCCATCTGGCTCAAGGCGTAGACGGCCCCGACCTGCGCCATCGCCTCGACGACAAGGACGCCGGGCATGACGGGCGCGCCCGGAAAGTGGCCCTGAAAGAAAGACTCGTTGATCGTCACCTGCTTGACGCCGACGATGCGCTCGCCGGGGACAAGCTCGATGATGCGGTCAACGAGCAGGAAGGGATAGCGGTGCGGCAGGATTTCAGCAATCGCGCGCGCGTCGTAAACGGTCATGGCGTTCCGTCAAGGAAAAAGTAAAAAGGTAAAAGGCAAAAGGGAAGGCAGGGCGCGCGTGCCTTCTTCCTTTTACCTTTTGCCTTTTATCCTTTGCCTTGCTTAGCGTGTGCCGGCCGAGGCCGTCGCCGGGTTCTTGGCGTTGTACTCGGTGATGAAAGCCTTGGTCACGTCCATCGCCGGGTTGACCGTCAACACGGCCTCGCCCATGCGGCTGATGTCCAGAATCATCGTGATGCCGCGCTGCTGCGCGAACGCGTTGAGCGCGGTCATGATGTCCTGGGAGACGGGACGGATGACTTCCTGGTAGCGCTTGGCGAAGTCCGCGTCGGCCTGCTCTTTCTTGTACTTGAGGTCGCGACCCAGACGCTCGCCCTCGTCCTGCTTCTGCTGAATCGTCTGCGGCGAGACGACCGTGTTGCCGCCGGCCGTCAGCTTGCCGATCTCGTCGGCGATGGCCTTGATGCGGGTCTGCATGGTGGTCAACTCGTCCTGACGCGGCTTGAACTCGCGCTCCAGCGTCTTCATCACGTTGACGTAGCGCGTGATGCCAGCCTTCTCGTCAGCGAATGCGCCGGTGTCGATATAGGCGATCTTGCTCTCGGGCACGTTCGCGCTGGCGGTGGCGGCCGGGGTGGCCGCAGCAGCGGGCGCGCCGCCCGCCGGGCGGGTCTGGGCCGAGGCCGAGACGGCGAGGATGGCCGCGAGCATTAAGGCGGCGGCGAAAATACGCAAATTTCTCATGACTTTCTTGCTATTGCTCCTTACGGTGAAAGGCGGTGTGGTCGTAAATCGAAAACTCGTAAATCGTAAATGGTAAATCGTAACTCGGAGAACGCTCTTTCTATTTACGATTCACGATTTACGATTGACGGCCTTTCGATGTTCATCCCGCCCGGATGGTTGACAAACGAATTAGTTAAAAAGTTCGTCCGACGCTGAAGCGGAAAACGTTCCGCTTCTCGTTAAAGAAGATGCCCGGCAGTTCGTCAACAAAGCCGCGCCGCGCGCTCGGATTATACGCATAAATCAGGCGAAACGGCACGTTGATGATGGGAACCTGGAAACGAAACTCAAGGCCGACGCTCGATTTGAAATCGCCTAGCTTCGAGAAAACGGACTCGCTCAGGCGGACGACCGTGTTGGTCTGCGCCTCGCCGCGCAGGAAGACCTGCTGCATCCCCACGGGGAGGCCCGAGAGCGGGTCAATCGGTCCGACCCGCAGGGCGTTCAAAAACTCCTCCTGCGAGATCAGCCGGCTGTCGCGCAAGACCAGCCCGCCCGTGGCCTGCACGAGCGCGAGCGGCGAGTTGTTCTGGCAGGCCGCGAGCGTGTTCAGCGTCACCAGCACTGTGGTCCCGCGGCAGGTGATCGCGCCCTGCGACGGCAGGAACGTGGTCGAATCCAGGAAGGCGGACGAGAAATTCTGGTCGGCCCCGGACCGCAGGTTAAAGGCCGAGCCCACGTCGGCAAACGCCGCCATCGTCACGGGACCGAAGAGCGGGATGCGGTACTCGAAGTTGCCCAGAAGCTGCGTGTCGCCGCCGACGGACGTGAAGGCGCGCGTCAACTGCGCCTGGTTCCCAGGGTTCGTCCCCGTGAAGACCCCGACGTTGACGATGTCGGCGGGCAGCCCCGGCGCGACGTTGACGGGCGTGCCCACGGCGTTGGTCGCCAGCACGACGTTGCGCGACGTGATGAATCTGTCAATCGGGACGATGGGGCTAATCGAGCGGACGTTGTAGCCGCGAATCGTAAACTCGTCGCCGAGGAAGAACCGCTCGTAAATCGGCACGCCGTTGACGAAGGCGAGCGACGGCGAATCCCTGACGGCCTGCGAGATGGCGAAGCTCCCGATGTGCGCGGCGACGACGCGGAAGCCGAAGACTTCCGGTTGCTGGTCGCGCCCCTTGCGCCTGACCGGGAAGTATTGCGTGTAAGAGACCTGCGGCGAGTAAGTGCGCACGTCGCCGCCGAGGCCGGCCAGGGAGACCGAAGCCGAGACCGAGCGCCCGCGTACCGGCTCGTTCGGGTCTTTGGCGAAGCCGCGCGTGTCGTAGGCGAAAGTGCCGGTGGCGCGGCTCGTCAGAATGTTCGGCTGCGCGTAGATGACCGGGATGAACTGCGGGTTCGTCGGGTCCGTGTTGACCGGCGGGTCCTCGACGTTCGTGCGCGAAATCTGGTACGAGAGGCCGACGCGCGACAGTTGCGAGAAGGCCGTCTTGCGGATGAACTCGGAGAGCGGCGCGCTGGCGAAAATTGACGCGCCGATGGAGTTGCGCGTGAAGAGGTTCTCGTCCGACACGTTCAGGAAGTCGAGCGACGAGCCGAAGAGACCCTGCTGCGCCTCCTGGTTGCTGGAGAGGAACGTGCCCTCGCCAAAGAATTTCTGTGAATAGGCGAAGACGGAGAAGCCGACCGTGATCGGGCGGTTCTTGATGTACGGCTCCGTAAACGAGAACTGGAACGAGCGCTGGCGGTTGCCGTAGGCCAGGTTGAACGAGAGCGTCTCGCCGCGGCCGAGGAGATTGTTGGTCGAGTACTCTAACCCGAAGAACGAGCCGCCGATGCCGGAGAGGCCGCCGTTGAAAGATATCTGCTGGCGTCCGCGCTCGGCCACCTTAAGGTTGATGTCAACGAGGGCTTCCTCTTCGTCGGTGCGGAAGTCTGCGTCGCGCTCGGCATCAATCGGGTCGAAGAAGCCGAGCTGGTTGAGCCTCAGGACGGAGATGTCGAAGGCGCGCTGGTTGTAGATGTCGCCCTCGTTGACGAGGATTTCGCGCCGGAGCACGTTGTCGCGCGTGAACGTGTTGCCGAGGAATTCGAGCCGCCGCAGAGTGAACTGCTTGCCCTCCGTGATGGTGAAGACGAAATCTGCGACGCCCGCTTTCGGGTCCGTCGGGCTGTCCTTGAAGGTCGGCTCCACGTCGTACTCGTACTGGATGAAGCCCTGCGAGCCGTATGCCTTCTTCAAGTCCTCCTGGAGCGCCTTGCCGATGCGCTCGCCGTCGGCCACGTCGCCCGGCTTGAGTCCGACGACCGACTGTATGATCTGCTCGGAGAAGATGGAGTTGCCCTCAATCTTGATGGAGCCGATACGATAGAGGCGGCCTTCGCTGATGGGGATGGTGACGCGCAAGCCCTCGTCCGTCGAAGAGAGGAACGGGAGCGGGAGGAAGAAGCCTGTGCGGCGCGGCCCGACGCCCTCGACGCGCGGCTCGCCCGTGCGCGCCTGAAGATAGCCCTTCGAGCGCATGTAGAACTGGACGCGGCGCAAATCAACTTCGAGCTTCTCGCGGTCGAGGATGTCCTGGCCGCGGAAGCGCGAGATGAGTCCGGCCTCCTTGACGTAGGCCATCTGCGAGCGCAGCTTGCCGTCGCTGAAGACTTCGTTGCCCTCGAACTGGATGTCAACGACGCGGACGCGCTCGCCCTCCTTGATGTCGAAGGTGAGCGCGGTCGAGGTGGCCGAAACCTCGTCGGTGCGAGTCTCGATTGTGGCGTTCGGATGGCCGCGCGCGGCGAGCAGTTCCTTGATGACGCGCTTGGCGTTCTCGACCTTGACCGGGTCGTAGATGTTCTCCTTGGAGACGCCGACGCGGCGCTCGCGGAAAGCCTTGAGCACGTCACTTTCGGGGACGCTCTTCAAGCCCTCGAACTGTATGTCGCGGATGATGGGCAATTCTTCGACGACGAAGATGACGTTGACGCCGCCGCGCGCGCCGTCCTCGACCTCGACGCGGGCGTTCGCCTTGTTGAAGAAGCCGAGCGCGAGGAGCGTTTGCAGGTCGCGCTGGGCTTGCTCGGCGCTGAAAGGTGTCTCGGGCTTGGTGTTGACGTAGTAGAGCAGGTCTTCGTCGCGGTTGCGCCGGTTGCCCTGGATGTCAACCGACTCGACCATACGTTGCTGGGTGTCTTGTGCTTGAGCGCTCGGCGGCGAGGCCAGGAGGGCGCTCAGTCCGATAATTGCGCCCAGGATGATGAGCAAAGGGGCACGACCGATTTGCATAAATGCTATTCCCTCAGAGGTACGTACAGAGACTTCAGGGAGCTGAAATTAAGACAAAACTAAAAAGGTAGAAAATTGCCCGCCGACGGGCGCGACTCTTTTGGGACCTGAAGCAGTTGGATTCAACGCGTCGTGGCGCGCGTTGCCAGCGTCCTGTCCAGCAAAGTCGCAGATTATACAAGGAAAACAAGTCTAAAGTCCAAAGTCCAATGTCCAAAGTCGGAAAACGCGTGGCTTGACTTTGGAGATTGGACTTTGGACTTTGGACTTATCCCTCAGTGAATTAAGAGCGCGTCGCCGGACTCTTCTTCTTCGACGCCCATCGGGCGGTAGTTTAACTCGTTCACGTCCAGGAAGACTTCGATCAGCGCGCCCTCGCCGAGGTGGCCCTGAATCAGCGCCTCCGAGAGCGGGTCTTCGACGTGCTTTTGCAGCGCGCGGCGCAGGGGACGCGCGCCGTAAGAACGGTCGGCGCAGGTCTTAGCGACCAGCCAGCGCTTGGCCTCGTCCGTCAGCCGGACTTCGAGGCCGCGCTTGGCGAGCGTGCGGTTCATCTGCTCGACCTGAAGCTGTACGACTTCCAGGAGTTCGTCGTCGAGCAGTTGGTCGAAGATGATGATCTCGTCCAGGCGGTTGATGAATTCGGGGTTGAACGTCTGGCGAACGGCCGACATGACCATCTCTTCCAGCTTCTCGCGCGAGGCGTCGGTCGTCGCCTGGAAGCCGAGCGTGCCCTTCTTCTGTATGAAGCGCGCGCCGATGTTCGAGGTCATGATGATGATGGCGTTCTTAAAGTCAACGGTGTTGCCGAGCGCGTCCGTCAGGATTCCGTCCTCGAAGACTTGCAGCAGCACGTTGAAGATGTCCGGGTGCGCCTTCTCTATCTCGTCAAAGAGCAGGACAGAATAGGGCGAGCGCTTGATGCGCTCCGTCAGTTGTCCGCCCTCCTCGTGGCCGACGTAGCCAGGGGGCGAGCCGATTAATTTTGAGACCGAGTGCTTCTCCATGAATTCCGACATGTCGAAGCGAATCATAGAGCGCTCGGACCCGAAGAGGAATTCCGCGAGTGAACGCGCGACCTCGGTTTTGCCGACGCCGGTCGGCCCCAGGAAGAGGAACGAGCCGACGGGGCGCTGCGGGTTCTTTAACCCGGCGCGCGAGCGGCGGATGGCGCGCGCCAGCGCAGAGATGGCCGGGCGCTGCGAAACGACGCGCAGGTGAAGCTCCGCCTCGATGCGCAGGAGCTTGCGCGTCTCTTCTTCTTTCAAAGAGGTGACGGGGATGCCCGTCCAGCGCGCGATGACTTCCTCTATGTCGTCCTTGGTGACTTCGGCCGAGACGAGCGCGTCCTCGGGAGCCTGCGCGTCCTGCATGCGGAGACTGCCGAGCGGCTTGTCGCCCGCGTAGGAAGTGTGCGGCAGTTCTATGAACGGCGGGTTCCACTCTTCTATGTTGCCCTGCTCGCGCCGCACGCGCAGCTTGACGCGCGCGCCGGCCTCGTCAATCACGTCAATGGCCTTGTCGGGCAGGAAGCGGTCTGGGATGTAGCGGTTCGACTGGTAGACGGCCGCTTCAATGGCGTCCTCCGTGTAGCGCACCTGGTGAAAACTCTCGTAGCGCTCGCGCACGCCGTCTAGAATCTGCACGGCCTCGGCTTCGGTCGGCGGCGGGACTTTGACGGCCTGGAAGCGACGTTCTAAGGAGCGATCCTTCTCGATTGACTTGCGGAACTCGGAGGGCGTGGTCGCGCCGATGCACTGCACCTCGCCGCGCGAGAGCGCGGGCTTCAAAATGTTCGCGGCGTCCAGGGAGCCTTCAGCGCTGCCGGCCCCGACAAGCGTGTGCAGCTCGTCAATGAAGACGATGTAGTGCGGATTTTCGATCAGCTCGCGCATGATCTGTTTGAGCCGCTCCTCGAACTGGCCGCGATATTTCGTGCCGGCGACGATGAGGGAGAGGTCAAGCGAGAGGATGCGCTTGTTCTCCAAAAACGAGGGGACTTCGCCGCGGACGATGCGCTGTGCCAATCCTTCGACAATCGCGGTCTTGCCCACGCCCGGCTCGCCGATGAGCACAGGGTTATTCTTGGTGCGGCGGCAGAGGATTTGGACGACGCGCTCGATTTCGGCCTCGCGCCCGACGAGCGGGTCCAGTTTGTCGGAGGCGGCATCGTCCGTCAGGTCGCGCGAGAATTCCACGAGGTGCGGCGTGTCTTTTTTGGCGGAGGCGCGCGCGTCCGCGCCGGTCTGGCGCGCGATCTCGTCGCGCACGGCGTTCAAGCGCAGGCCGCGCTCGTAAAGAATCTCGGCCGCCATCGAGCGATCCTCGCGCAGGAGTCCGAGCAGCAAGTGTTCTGTGCCAATGTGGCGATGTTGGAGGCGGTCGGATTCTTCGTGCGCGTAGGCCAGGACGCGCTTGGTCTCGGGCGCGAGCGGCAATTCCACGCTCGTCGAAATCTTCTCGCGCAGGAGCGTGCGCCCCTCTATCTCTTTACGGATGGCTTCGATGTTGACCTGCGCGCGCGGGAAGAAGCGGCCCGTCAGGGTCTTGTCTTCGCGCATCAGGCCGAGGAGGAGGTGTTCCGGCTCGATGGCAGGCGCGCCGAACTGGCTGGCTTCGTAGCGCGCAAAGAAGATGACGCGCCGCGCTTTCTCCGTGTAGCGTTCGAACATAAGAGAGACCGTTTCCGCCGAATGACTGTTGGAATTATTGCCTCGGATGGGGCGAAAGGGAGACCCGCGCCGCACCACACCGGCATTATAACCTATAAACATACGGTTAGGGCAATAACGTTAAAAAAGAGTAGCGGGTCGGTTTGGAGGAAATAGTTTTGAGTTCAACTTATTCTTCCGCCCTCTAAGACGAGCGTCCGGTCGCACGCCGCGGCCAGTTGCGCGTTGTGCGTGGCGAGGATGACGACGGCTGCGCGCTCGCGGCTGTAGGAGCGGAGCGTGCGGCCTATCTCGTCGCCGGTCGCGGCGTCCAGATTGCCGGTCGGTTCGTCCGCCAGGACGAGGCGCGGGCGTTTGACCAGAGCCCGCGCGAGGGCGACGCGCTGCTGCTCGCCGCCGGAGAGCTGCCCGATTGGGTGCGCCGCGCGTTCAAGGAGACGGACGCTCTCTAACGCGAGGGTCGCGCGCCGCAAACTCTCGCGCCAGTCGGCGCGGCCGATGGCGAGCGGGAGCGCCACGTTTTCCGCGGCCGTCAAATCCGGCAGCAGGTGATGAAACTGAAAGACGAAGCCGACCTCTTCGTTGCGGAAGCTGCTGAGGCGCGCGCCCGCCGCACCCGAAATCTCGAAATCACCCAGACGGACGAGCCCCGCGTCTATCTCTTCAAGCCCGCCGAGCGTGTGCAGCAGAGTTGATTTGCCCGCGCCCGACGCCCCGACAATCGCCACCACCTCGCCCGCAACGGCCGAGAACGAAACCGAGCGCAAGACCTCAAGCTCCGCGCCCGAAGGTGAGCGGAAGGATTTTCGCAGTCCCTCCACGACCAGCCCGTCATGATTCGGAATTTGAGATTTGAGATTTGAGATTTCAAATTCTCCAGGTTTCAACTGTCGCGTAAAGCTTCGGCCGGGCGCAGGCGCGCGGCGGCACGCGCCGGGTAGATGGTCGCAAGCAGACTCAGCGCGAAGGCCACGAGCGCGGCGAGCGCGATGTCGAGCGCGCGCGCGTGGAAGGGCACGTTGCTGATCGAGTAGATGTCTGCGGGGAGGCTGACGAGTTTGTACTTGTCTCCGACGAAGCAGGCAATGAGGCCGAGCACGACGCCCGCGACGATTCCGATGAGGCCGAGGATTGCGCCCTCTATGACGAAGACGAGCATGATGCTGCGCGCGCGCGCGCCCATCGCGCCGAGGACAGCTATGTCCGCCCTGCGCTCGACGACCAGAAGCACGAGCGTCGCCGTGATATTGAGCACGGCCACCACGATGATAAGCGCGATGATGAAAAGCCCCATCCGGCGCTCAAGCGCCAGCGCCGCAAACAGCGGGCGGTTCGCCTCCTGCCAGTTGACGGTCGTGTATTCGGGGCCGAGCCGCTCGCGCAACAGGGCCGAGACGCGCTCGACCGCGTAGATGTCCGTCACGTCAACGCTGATGACGGAGGCCGCTGGCTCGTCCATCCCACTGAAGCTCGCGGCCGTGTCGAGCGAGACATAGACCCAGGAGGCGTCGTATTCGTAAAGGCCGGATTGGAAGAGGCCCGCGACGCGCACGCGGCGGAAGCGCGGCGCGAGCCCGAGCGGCGTCAGCGTCGCTTCGCCGGACACGACGGTCGCCGTGTCGCCGACGCGCAGGTTCGCGCGCGCGGCCAACTCCGTCCCGATGACCGCGCTCGGCATGGCGGCCTCGCTCGGAATCTCGTCAAACGAAGTGATAGGCGGCGAAGAACCTTCGCCGCCCTTTTCGTCTCCCTCACTCTTCACGAACGGCGACGGCTCGTTGAGCAGCGGCTCGATTGTGCCGGCGACTAAGTTGCGGCGGACTTCCGAAACGGCGCGGGGGCTCGTCCGGTCCAGGCCGCGCAAGACGGCGTAAACGGAAGCTCCCGCGCCGCTCAGGAGTGCTCCATCGTAAGTCGTCGGCGCGGCGTCCGCGACTCCTTCCGCTTCGCGCACGCTGCGGACGAGCGCGGGCCAGTCCGTGAAGGGCCGCGCGTCGCGGCGCATGACGGTAATGTGCGCCGTGCCCTTCAGGATTTTGTCGCGCATCTCGTCGCGGAAGCCGTTCGAGAGCGCGAGCGCGACGACGAGCGCGGCCACACCGAACGCGATGCCGAGAATGCTGGCGAGCGCCGTCGCGCGCGCGAGCCTCCTGCGGCGCGCGCGCCGGGCGCGCAAATTTCGGAGCGCTAGAAAGAGTTCGTAGGGCATGGCGATTGGCAGAGAGAGTAAGCGCGCGAGGGACCGTTTGAGAACTTGAAGTTACTGATTCACTCAACACCTTTGCGCCTTTGCGTCTTTGCGAGAAAAACCATCTCACGCAAAGACGCAAAGGCGCAAAGAATTGAGTCTGGATTTTGAAACGACGCGCCCTTATTCGACGCGGCTACTTATTAGCCATCACGTAAGCTCTGGCCTTCTCCTTGTCGCGGTACTCCTTGACCCAGGCCAGGTTTCTCGCCGCCCAGCTTTTGTGCGACTCCAGGAACGGCCTGAAGTTTTCATTCTCTTTGCCCGCGGCGTCAACGAGCCCGATTTTTTGTGCCACCTCGATGATGAGCGTGGTGTCCGCCGTGATGCCGACGGCCTGGAAGAGCTTGTGCCTTTCGTCTTCGGTGTAAGTGCGCGTCGTCGTCGTCGTTGTCGTCGGGGGCGTCGTCGTGGTTGACGGCAGCCGTGGGGTAGTGCTCGGGCTGCTGGTCACGACGGGACCGCTCCTGTTGTCGCTTGCGGTCTCCGTCGAATCGCCCTTCAGCAGAAAGTAGAGACCGACGCCGCCGCCGATGAGCACGAGCGCGAGCAGGCCGATGATGAGCGGCATCTTGCTGGTCGTGGGAGCGCCCCCGCCGTAGGGAGGCGCGTACGGCTGCTGCCCGTAAGGGGGCGGCTGCTGTTGCCCGTAGGGGGGCGGTTGTTGTTGCCAGCCCGGCGGCGGTGGGGCCTGGCCGCCGGCTTGCGGGCCGGGATAGTAACCTCCCTGTTGGGGTGGGGGCGGAGGGTAAGCGCCGCCGCCCGGTGGTTGGTGGCCGCCGCCCATTCCCGGCGGCTGGTTGTAAGCGCCGGGCGCTTCCCGGATCAGCGGCGTGCCGTCGTTCGGGCAGAAGGTCAGAGACTCGTCTGTGTAAGTCTGGTTACATGAGGGGCAGCGTCCTGGCATAAAAGTTCTCCTTCAAAAGTATGTTTGCGCCGCTCCTCTCGCGTGGCGCTCGCGGGTCGAATTTTCTCGGACTGAGACAGATTGTAACAAACTTTTTGCCTCCTCGAAATTATTCCCATGAGTAATGGAGCCAAAGCTCAATCCCTTTGCGTCTTTGCGCCTCCAGCGAGAGAAAACCAAAACCATCTCACGCAAAGGCGCAAAGACACAAAGAGGTCGAGTAATGCTTGTGACCGGACTTAGGACAATTTAGCCTGCCCCTTGCAGCGTTCTACCTCTGCGCTGCGATTCTCGGGCAGCAAGCCCTTTATGTTTGGCGAGTCGTGCGCCGTGTCGTCGGTGAGCGGCCTGATTTCGTAGAGCGCATCGCCGAGGCGGCGGAAGCGAAAGCGACCGTCAAGTCCGGCCAGCTCGCGCGTCTCAGACTCCTGCCAGCCGCAGGGCGGCCAGAAGCGCGGATCGGCGTCCAAGACGACGCGGCGATTCTCGTCGAGATGCTTTCCGACGACTTCGTTAAGCCGCCCGGCGGGCCAGCCGCTGCCCGCGCCGATTACGTCCCACCTCCCAAGGCCCACGCCGCGCCAGTAGGTGACCGCGATTGACTGCGCGCCGGAGAGCATGACCGCGTCGGGCGGAACGTTGACGAGGCGCGCGCGGTAATCCTTCATCGCGGCGTGCTGCGCCGTGAACTTGTCCATAGAGGGCTTCAGATAGATTCCGAGTACGACGGCGATGAGCGCCACGCCCGCGATTGTGCTCGCGAAGGCGCGGCGCGCGAGTTTCAGCCTCATGGTCTGCTCGCGCATGAAGTAACCAGCCACGAGCGGCGCGAGCGCCGGGAGGCCCGTCAGAAAGTAGCGCCAGTTGATGGTCGTGCTGTAGTTCAAAAGCAGCAGCAGCGTGGCCGAGATTCCGACTGCGGCCGACGCGAGCGGCGCGGAAAATCTGCGCGCGCGCCATTCTTTGAAAGCGGCGACGGGCAGCGCCACGGCGACCAGCGGCGCGGCGAGAAAAAAGTAGACCAGGAAGGCCAGCAGATTGCGCGCCGTCAGTGGGTGGCGCGCAGCCTCCACGCGCATAGACTCGCGCCAGCCGTACCACGCCGCGCGGTAGCTCTCGTCAGACCAGAACCAGTAGGCGAAGGGGCCGAACGCCGCGAGCAGAAAGAGGCCGAGGGCGAGCGCGACAGAAAGGATTTCCCGCCGGCCCAATTTCCACCCGCACGCGACCGGCGCGGCGAGCAGCCAGAGGGCGTAGAACGCCACGGTCTCGCGCAAGTTGACGCCCGCGCCCAAGATGACCGCGCCCAGAAGCATGGGCCACAGACGACGCGCGCGCACGCCGCGCAGGTAAGCAAGAAGCGCGAGCGCCGTCAGGAGAAGCGACGGAATCTCCGTCATCACCTGCCCGCTATAGATGACGAAGAAAGGCGAGGTGACGACCAGCAGCGCCGCGACCGTCGCCGCGTGGAGCGAGCCTGTGACCTCGCGCGCCAGCGCCCAGCAGGCCGCAGCCGCGAGAGGGCTCTGAATGATGACCATGTATTTGAAGAGCAGGTAAGCGTTCTCGGCCTTGAGGCCGAAGAGAGTGTGAGCGACGTTCCAGGCCGCGTGGTTGGTGTAGATGAAGAGCGAGCGCCCGAGGGCCATCGAGGAGGGGCGGCCTTCGATGGAGATTAAAGTGTAGTCGAGCGCATCCCAGTCGCCTATGAAGGGGTCCGCGTAGAGGAGCGCGAGCGCGAGCGCGAGCAGAGAGGGCACGAGCCACCAGCGCCACGCGGCCCAAAAATTCTGGGCCGATTTCTCTTGCGCGCCGCCGACGCCCGCGCGCCCGCTCTCGTGTTCACCTTCTCTTCTCAAACAGATACATCTCCACGCCCGGATAAATTATCTCAGTCGCCGCGCCGTACCACTCTGCGAGTTGGAGCGGGATCAGCGGAGTCAGCTCATTCGGGTGCGAAACGACGAGCCAGACGCGCGTGCGGTCTTTGACAGTCTCTCCCAGCAGCGCGGGCAAATTCGCGTGCGTCAGCTCCGACTGAAAATCCGGGAAAGGCTCTTCGTCCAGCCCACGCGTCTTCGAGTAATAGTCGAAAGGGTACTGGCCCGACGCCTGGTTGAAGAGCACAAGGTCGCCGGGCTTCGCCAACTGCTCGAAGCTCGCGACCGCTTCGCGCCAGGGGTCTTTCTTGAGCGCGGCGTAATAGTTCTTCAGCACGCCCGCCGAGAAGAAGACGACGAGTAGGACGACGACGACGCGCAGCTGGTGGAAGCGCAATCGGGAGAACCCGCGCGCCGCGAGGATGAGGAAGGCGGGCAGCGCCGCGATGGTGTACTTCGGCAGAAAAATCGGCGACGCGAATTGCGAGACGAGGAACGGGAGCAGGATGGAGCACGAGAGCCACAGGAGCAGTAGATAAATTTTCAGCCGCTCGGTCAGCGTCCCCGCGGGCGCTGAGCCCGACACTGATTCGGCTTCCTCGTTCTTCCGCCGCCAGCCGAAAAAGACTGCGAGTGCCGCGAGCGTAAAGAGAAATCCTGAGAGCACGTAAGAGCCTGCGTACATGACGAGTGTGCTGAACATGAAGCGCGCCGGGAGCCTGGGTATCCAGAAGCCCTTTTGCACGTGCGAGACTTGCTGTGCCAAAACTGAAAACCAGGGGAGGAACAGCACGGCCAGGATAATTTGTGCCAGCAGCCAGCGCCACAGCACGCGCCTGAAAGTTTCTCGTGACGCGAAGAGCAGTGTCAGGACGAAGAGGTTCTGCGCGGCGAGGATGAAGACGCTATAGACCTGCGTGTACATCATCAGCCCACTTGCCGCGACGTAAGCCAGAAAAGCCGCGAGGCTCGGTTCCTCGACGAGCTTGATGAAAAAGTAGACGGAGGCGAGCGCGAGCAACCCGAGCAGGGTGTACATGCGCGCCTCCTGCGAAAACTCCAGGTGGAAGCGCGAGAGGGCGAGCAGTGCGGAGGCCGTGAGCGCGGTCGCTTTGCCGAAAAGCAGAGAGGCTACTTTGTATGTGGCAGTGATAGCCAGGACGCCGAGGAGCGCGGAGAGCAGGCGCACGCCGCGTTCGGAGTCGCCGAAGAGCATCATCCAGTAGTGGAGCGCGAAATAATAGAGCGGGGGGTGAACGTCCTTCGAAGTCTCTTCGATGATTCCGGCGGGCTCGTTCTGGCTGAGCTTGATGGAGAACGCCTCGTCGAGCCAGACGCTTTCCGTTCCCAGTTGATAAACTCTCAAGGCCGCGCCCGCGACGATGATGAGGATGAGAGCCGCCAGCACGAGGCGAGAGACTTTTGAGCTTTTTTCGACAGGTTGCGCGGTTGCGGCCATCGCCTCAGACGTTACCACAATTGGCAATTCTTTGCGTCTCCAGCGCCTCCAGCGTGAGTGATTTAGGTTTCTCACGCCAAGGCGCAAAGACGCAAAGGGGTTGAGTGCATGTGTTGCTTGAGTCTTGAAAGGGGTGCTTATTTTTTTTCTGTCTGGTTTGTTTCGTCGGGCGTGAGGGCTTCGATGAGGTCGGTTTCGAGTGAGTCTTCGGGGCGCTTGATCATGGTCAGGCGGTTGCCGCGCTCGTTGTACTCGACCTCGTCCATGATGTTGTAGATGAGGAGCACGCCGCGGCCCGAAGTCTTGAAGAGGTTCGACGGGTCGCGCGGGTCCGGTATCTCCTGGACGTTGAAGCCCTGGCCCTCGTCCTCGACCGTGAAGCGCGCTTCCCTGGACGAAAGCTCGGCCGTGATGCGGACCAGTTTGCGCGGGTCGTTGCGGTTGCCGTGCTTGACGGCGTTGACGAAAGCCTCGTCGAGCGCGACGAAGAGGTTCGAGCGCTCGGGCTTAATCAGGCCGAGCTTCGAGACGCGCTCGATCAGGTATTGGAGCACGCCGTTCATCAAGGTGAGGTCGCTCGGCAGCTCGAAGTCAATCTTCTCGCGGACGTAGGGCAGGACTTTCAGGTCGTCAACGAAGCGGAGCTTGTAGGAGAGCGTCTTCTCGACGATGGTGCGCAACTCCTCCTTATTGTAGGGCTGGCGCAGGAAATTGGCCGCGCCCATCTTGAACGCCTTGACGACGCCTGGGTGCTGCGCCTCTTCGGAGGAGACGACGACGGGGACCATCAGGCGCTTGCGCTTGATCTCGCTGAGGAGCTGGACGCCGGAGTGCTCGTCTTCGGTCAGGTCCGAGATGATGAGGTCGAACTCGTCCAGGTCTTCGCGCGCCAGCGCCTCGCTGCGGTCGCCGGTCGCCACGACTTCG
>DATFCB010000160.1:0-8759 GCA_035253525.1 Pyrinomonadaceae bacterium
TCCGGGGCGCTCGCGTTGCCGCGCGTGCCCGCACGAATAAAGCAGTGACGAGTGACAAGTGACGAGAAGAAAAGAAGATTCTTACTCGTCACTTGTCACTCGTCACTGCTTTTTTGCTGCGAGGGCTTCGCGGGCGATCTCCTTGTCGTCGAAGTGTAGGATTTCGCGGCCTATGAGCTGGTAGTCCTCGTGCCCCTTGCCGGCGATGACGACTAAGTCTCCGCTGCGCGCCTCGGCGACCGCGCGGTGTATTGCCTCGCGCCGGTCGGCTATCTTCTCGTAAGGCTTCGCCGTCTCGCGCAAACCCACCTCGACATCCGCCAGAATCCTCATGGGGTCTTCGGTGCGCGGGTTGTCGGAAGTCAGTATCACCACGTCGCTCAGGCTGGCGGCGGCCTCGCCCATCGGGGCGCGCTTCGAGCGGTCGCGGTCGCCGCCGCAGCCGAAGACTGTGATGACGCGGCCCCTTGTCACGTCGCGCGCCGTGCGCAGGACGTTCAGCAGCGCGTCGTCCGTGTGCGCGTAGTCCACCACGACCGCGAAGTCGCCCGCGTGCGGCACGCGCTCGAAGCGGCCCGGCGCGCCGGCGCACGACTCGACGGCGCGTACGATCACGTCCAGGTCGTAGCCGAGCGCGAGCCCCGCGCCTGCGGCCGCCAGTATGTTGTAAATGTGCGGGCGGCCCACCAAGGGGGAGTGAACGGCGCGCTCGCCCTGCGAAGTGAGCAACAAAAACTTCATCCCTTCGAGCGAGTGTTCCACGGCCGAGGCCGTCACCTCTGCGTCTGCGTCGAGCGCGTAGCGTATGACGCGCGCGCCGTCCGCTTCGAGGTCGTGGGCCAACTCGCGCCCGCGCTCGTCGTCAACGTTGATGACGGACGCCTTCGGGGTCCCGCCGAGGCTGCCGTCGAAGAGGCGTCGCTTGGCCGCGAAGTAGTTCTCCATCGTGCCGTGATAATCGAGGTGGTCGCGCGTCAGGTTGGTGAAGACTGCGACCGCGTACTGGAGCGCGTCGCAGCGGTGCAGGTCAATGGCCTGCGACGAACTCTCCATCACGGCCAGACGACAATTGGCCCAGACCGCGCGCCGCAGGATGCGCTGCATGTCCGTAGCCTCCGGCGTAGTCCTCTCGGCCTTCCAACGCTCCCGGCCAATCCTGTATTCGACGGTCGTCGTCATCGCCACCGCGTCGTCGGCCGCCTCCGCGATTGATGCGACGAGATAAGTGGTCGTCGTCTTCCCGTTCGTCCCCGTGATGCCCACGAGCGGAATCTCGCGCGAGGGGTAATCGTGGACCTCCGCGGCCGCCAGCGCCATCGCGCGCCGAATCTCGTCAACCTCTATCCACGCGCCGCCGAAGTCCGCGGGCGCTTCCAGCGCGGAGAGGACACCGACCGCGCCCTGCTCCATAACCTGCGGGATGAACCGGTGCGCGTCCAACTGCTCGCCCTTCACGGCGGCGAACAAACTCCCCGCCCGTGCCTGTCTTGAATCGTGCGTCACGTCCAGCACAACGCTGTCGCCGTCGCCCGTCAGCCTCCCGTTCACCGCCCGCGCCACATCATCGAGCGTCACACGCCGTTTCTGTCTCAACGTTTCTGCCAATCTCTTTACCGTCCGTTCGAGTTCTTCTGAAGTCGCAAAAGTTTTACCGCGATTCCGGCCGACAATCAAACTCTTGCCATGCGGGAGCAATCCGGGCAGAATGCGGCGCGACGTTCTAATGCGTGTGCCCATCCTTTCGGTTTTCGGAGTCGCCGTGAAATCAATCGCCTTCGTCAGCTTTCTACTGTGCGTCGCCGCCCTGCTCTCTTCGTCGCTCCCGGCGGGCGAGGCGGCAAGCCCGCCGCAGTACGATCTTCTTATCAGGAACGGACGCGTCGTGGACGGCACGGGCCGCGCCGGTTACGTGGCGGACGTGGCCGTCCGTGGCGACCGCATCGCGCGCATAGGGAAACTGGGGGGCGCACGCGCACGGCGCGTCATTGACGCACGCGGCCTGGTGGTCGCCCCAGGCTTCATAGACATGCTGGGCCAATCTGAAATCAACCTGCTGATTGACCCGCGCGCCATGAGCAAGGTCATGCAGGGCGTCACGACTGAGGTCACGGGCGAAGGCAGCACCGTCGCGCCCATGAACGAAAAGCTCGCCGCGGAAGACGCGGACTTCTACCGCCGCTTCAACGTGACGGTTGACTGGCAAACGTTTGGGCAGTATTTCAGCCGCCTCGAAAGACAGGGCACGGGCGTCAACGTGGCGACGTTCGTCGGTGCGACGCAGGTCCGCGCCTACGTAGTTGGCTTCGACGACCGCGCGCCCACCGTGGACGAGTTGATAGAGATGCGGCGCGTGGTCGCGCAGGCGATGGAGGATGGCGCGCTCGGCCTCTCCACGTCCCTGCAATACGTGCCGGCGCGCTTCGCAAAGACCAACGAGATAGTCGAACTGGCGATGGCCGCCAAGCGCTACGGCGGGATTTACGCGACGCACCAGCGCAGCGAGGCCAACAGTATTGACGACTCGCTCAAAGAGGTTTTCGAGATCGGACGGCGCGCGCGCGTCCCCGTCGAAATCTGGCACCTCAAGACCGCTTACAAAAAGAACTGGGGCCGCATGCCCGAAATCTTGAAGCGCATCGAAGCTGCGCGCGCACGCGGACAGGATGTCACCGCAGACGTTTACCCTTACACGGCCGCCAGCACCTCGCTCTCCGCGTGCCTTCCGCCGTGGGCGCTCGAAGGCGGGACGGCGCGCATGTTGGAGCGACTGAGCGACCCTAAGACGCGCGAGCGCTTGAAGCGCGACATCATGAGCGACTCGAAAGACTGGGAGAACATTTTTCTGGGAAGCGGAGGGGCAGGCGGCGTGCTCGTCAGTTCCGTCGTCAATCCGTCGCTCGAAAACTTGCAGGGCAAGCGCATCGCGGAGATCGCGGCCGAGCAGAAGAAGGACGACCTGGACGCGCTCTTCGACTTAATTCTCGCGGACCACGGAGAGACGGATGCGATTTACTTCATGATGTCTGAGGACGACTTGCGTGCGGCCCTGCGTGCGCCCTTCGTCTCCATCTGCACGGACAGCGCGGCGCGCGCAACCGACGGCCCGCTCTCCAGGGACAAAGGTCATCCGCGCGGCTGGGGTTCTTACCCGCGAATCCTCGCGCGCTACGTACGCGACGAGAAACTGCTAACGCTCGAACAGGCCGTGCGCAAGATGACGATGATGCCCGCCACGCGCGTCGGCCTCAGGGATCGCGGCGTCATCAGACAAGGGGCCTTCGCCGACATCACCATCTTCGACCCCCTGACTGTGCGCGACCGCTCGACGTTCGAGAACCCGAACCAGTATCCAGAGGGTATTCCTTTCGTCATCACCAACGGCCAGCTCAGCGTTGACAACGGGCAACGCACGAGCGCGCTCGCGGGCCGCGTCCTGCGCGGGCCGGGCTACAAGCGAAGGTGAAGACGGCGACTCCGACGATTTTTCAAACGATGGCACAAACTCTCAACGTCAGCCTCGAAAGCCCGCAGCACGGTTTTATGTCGCTCCGCCTGAAGACGGCTGGGCAGAGCTTCGTCACCGTCGTCGCTCACGAGCCTTATGACTCGCTGCGCGATTTGATTGCGGCCCTGTCAGCCGTGATTGACGGCGACGGCGCGCCGACCGTCAAATGGAACAGCGAGCCTGACGAGTACGAGTTCCGCTTCCAGGCGAGCGGCGACCGCGTCCTCCTCGAAGTGATTCACTACCCCGACCACCGCAAGCTGGCTGAGACCGCCGCGACCGTCTTCTCCTTCGAAGGGCCGAAGGCGGACGCCTGTCTGTCATTCTTAGAGGAGTTGCGCGACCTGCGAAGCCGCGCGGGCCGCGACGAGTTCGACCGCCAGTGGAGGCGCGCGTTCCCCGAGCGCGAGTTGCAGGAATTGACGAAGAGAATGGATACATAGGAACGCGAAATCTAATCAACAAGAACCGGTTGACTCTCATCGCTAGACAACAATAAAGCAATCTTTTAATCTCACATTTCCGCAGCAGTCCGCTTCGGCAGAAATGTTGATTGGGATAAGTCTATGCGCCGCGATATTCTGGAACGACGCTCTTCTATTGAGAAGTGGATTGCGGAAAATCGTTCAAGGCGTTCATGTGCCGCGAGCTTCGGTGCAAGCCTCTTACGCTTGAAGGATATTTGAAAAAGTTTGGCATTATCTACGCCGGTAATCAGGGTGGTAAAGGCAAGAGTTGTCCGTATCGTAAAAGTGCCAGCCATTATTTACACAAAGGAAGCATTATCAAAAGCCACCTTTTGAAGCTGAAATTATTGGAAGACAAAATTAAAGCGCCGGGTTGTGAAGAATGTGGAAGGTTGATGTGGCAGGGCAAGCCAATCCCGCTTGAGCTTCACCATGTAAACGGGGATCGGTTTGACAACTGGCTTAAAAATTTGCAACTTCTCTGCCCAAATTGTCATGCCTTGACAGACAACAATGCCGGCAAGGGTATATTATCATTTCTGAAGAGTCGCCGGGGTGGTGAAATTAGGCAGACACGCGGGTCTTAGAAGCCCGTGCCGCAAGGCGTGCGGGTTCAAATCCCGCCCCCGGCACCAAAAGTTTTTGACGTTACACGGATTGTTCCTGCGATTATCAATATAAGGAAGGCAGCCCGTTCCGCTCAATCCTTTGCCGGAGCGGGCTTGAAATTTTATGAAGACTGAACTGGTTGATTTATCGCCGACGCGCAAGGAAATCAAGATCGAAATTGAAGCTGACGCGGTGCGCGCGGCCTACGACACGGCCACGGCACGCTACGCGCAGCTCGCGACCGTGCCGGGCTTCCGCCGCGGCCACGCGCCGCCGTCGGTCGTCCGCACTCGCTTCAAGGACAAGATTCGCGGCGAGGTCTTGCAGGAGTTGGTGCCGCAGGCCGTGCAGGATGCCATCGGCCGGCTCGGCCTCAACGTCATCGGCGAGCCGGAACTGCATCTTGACAACGCCGAAGAATTAGCCAACTTCGGCACGGGGCCGATTCAGCTTCACGTCCACGTGGAGGTGCTGCCCGAGGTCACACTCGGTAGTTACAAGGGGCTTGAGGCCGGGCGGCGCACGCGCCCCGTCGGGGACGAAGATGTCGAGCGCGTCGTCGAAGGACTGCGCGAAGCTTCGGCCTCGCTTGAGCCAGTCGAAGACCGCGGCGCTGAGTTGGGCGACACGGTGACCGTCAATTTTCATGGCAAGTTCACGGAGACGCCGGACGAGGAGGACATCAGCGTCGAGGACGTTGACGTGGAACTCGGCGGCGCGGGCGTGCAGCAGGAGTTCACGGACAACCTGATGGGCGTCAGGCCCGACGAGGAGCGCACCTTTACGGTCAACTACCCGGAGGATTTCACGTCGAAGGGATTGGCCGGCAAAACTGTCGAGTACACGGCGACGGTGACGGCCGTCAGACGCAAGGAGTTGCCTGAAGCGGACGACGAATGGGCCAAGAGTCTGGGCGAAGAGTTCGAGTCGGTCGCTTCCTTGCGGGAGAAGGTGCGCGAGGATTTGGAGAAGCGCGCCGCCGTCGAGTCGGACAACCGCGTGCGCAGCGAGGTGATGCGCAAACTGGTCGAGGCGCATCCGTTCGAGGTCCCGCAGACGTTGAGCGAGCACCAGGCGAACCACCGCTTACAGGAGGCCGTGCGCGACATGATGGGACGCGGGATTGACCCACGGGCTCAGGAGATAAACTGGGAGGGCGTGCGCGAGCAGTTGAAGGCCCAGGCGGAGTTCGACGTGCGCGGCTCGATGCTCCTGGAGCTGATCGCCGACGAGGAGAAGATAGAAGTCTCGGACGAAGAAGTTGAAGCAGAAATCAACTCGATTGCCGAGTCGTCGCGCCAGGCTCCCGAGCAAGTGCGTGCTGCCTTGACAAAGCAGGGAGGCGCTACTAGCATCGCCGATAGGTTGCGCAACCGCAAAGCGCTCGACCTGATTGTTGAAAACGCGCGCGTGACGGACGAAGAGTGGCGAGACGAGCGGGAAGAAGAAATGGAAGCAACGAGCGCCGCTCAAGAGGACGCTCCTGGCCCAGAATCGGCGGAACAGAAAAGCGAAGCGGACGACGAGGCTAAGGCTCAATCTTCTTCGCCGGAAGCTTAAAACTTAGGTCGGGTTTTCTTGTCACTCGTCACCTGTCACAACGCACTCTCTAAAGAGGTTCGGAGTTGATATGCTAGTTCCGATGGTCGTCGAGCAAACGTCGCGTGGCGAACGTGCCTTCGACATTTACTCGCGTCTTCTTAAAGACAACATCATCTTCCTGGGCACGCCGATTGACGACACGGTCGCCAACCTGATCGTGGCCCAACTTCTCTTCCTCGAAGCCGAGGACCCGGAGAAGGATATCAACCTTTACATCAACAGCCCCGGCGGCTCGATCACGGCCGGCATGGCTATCTACGACACGATGCAGTTCATCCGCCCTGACGTGACGACGATCTGCGTCGGGCAGTGCGCCTCGATGGGGGCGCTCCTGCTGACGGCGGGCGCGAAGGGCAAGCGGTTCGCGCTGCCAAACTCGCGTATCCTCATACACCAGCCTTCGGGCGGCGCGCAGGGCCAGGCCACAGACATTCGTATCCAGGCCGAGGAGATCATCCGCATGCGCGAGTTGACTTCGCAGATTATCGCCAAGCACACGGGCCAGTCTTACGAGACGGTCGAGCGCGATGTCGAGCGCGACCGCATCATGTCTGCCATGCAGGCGAAAGAGTACGGGCTGATTGACGAGGTCATCGCGCACCGCGAGTAAATTTTTGAAAAAGCGCGGGGCGAGTTTCCGCACCCGCGCGGCCCCGAAGCAATGCGTTTCAGAACGGCGACAGAATCCACGCTGAGGCTCCTGGCGCGGCGCATCAAGCACCCGCTCTGCTGCTCGTTCTGCGGCAAGCTGGAGGACGAGGTCAAAAAACTCGTCGCCGGGCCGAACGTCTACATCTGCGACGCGTGCGTGCACGTTTGCAACCAGCTCATGGCGGACGCTGAAATTCCGACGACGCCCGCAACTTCTCCCAAGTAATCAGAGTTTGCTCGAATTCTAACGGAGTTCCCCAGACGCCTATGGTACGACGAACTGATGACACGCTGCGCTGCTCCTTCTGCGGCAAGTCGCAGAACGAGGTCAAAAAGCTCATTGCCGGCCCTACGGTCTACATCTGCAACGAGTGCATAGACATCTGCAACGAGATCATCACGGACGACCAGCAAGCCGAAAGTGTGGCGACTCGTCCGCCGCTGCCAAAGCCCGGAGAGATCAAGAGCTTTCTGGACGAGTACGTCATCGGGCAGGAGGAGACGAAGAAGCGTCTGGCCGTCGCCGTCTACCAGCACTACAAGCGCATCGAGATGGCGCGCCGCCGCACGGACGTTGAGATTCAGAAGTCGAACATCCTGCTGATCGGCCCGACGGGGACGGGCAAGACGCTTTTGGCACAGACGCTGGCGCGCATGCTGTCTGTTCCCTTCACCATCGTTGATGCGACCACGTTGACCGAGGCCGGCTACGTCGGCGAGGACGTGGAGAACATCATTCTCAAACTCTTGCAGGCCGCCAACGGAGATGTCGAGCGCGCGCAGCAGGGCATCATCTACATTGACGAGGTTGACAAGATTTGCCGCAAGGACGAGAACCCCTCGATCACGCGCGACGTGTCGGGCGAGGGCGTCCAGCAGGCGCTCCTGAAGATTCTCGAAGGCACGGTCGCCAACGTCCCGCCGCAGGGCGGACGCAAGCACCCGCACCAGGAGTTCTTCCCGGTTGACACGACCAACATCCTCTTCATCTGCGGCGGCGCGTTCGTCGGCCTTGAGAAAGTCATCGAGAGACGTTTGCGGAACAAGTCGCTCGGCTTCCACGCCGAGGTCAAGTCGGGCCTCCACCGCCACGCAGAGGCGCTCGCCGCCGTGCAGCCGGAAGACCTCGTGCGCTACGGGTTGATCCCGGAGTTCGTCGGCCGACTCCCCGTCTGCGGCGTCCTGCACGAGTTGGACGAAGGCGCGCTCATCAAGATTCTGACCGAGCCGAAGAACGCGCTCGTCAAGCAGTACCAGAAGAAGTTCGACTTCGACAACGTCAAGTTGAAATTCACGGACGATGCGCTCAAGTCTGTCGCCCGCCAGGCCGTCGAGCGCAAGGTCGGCGCGCGCGGTCTGATGATGATTCTGGAAGAACTCCTCCTCGACGCCATGTACACGCTGCCGTCGCAGAAGCGCATCAAGGAGTTCGTCATCACCTCCGAGATGGTCGAGCGCCGCCGCGCCGTTCCGGGCGAGGGGCTGTCGGGCGTTGACGGCGCGGCCGCCTGATACCGTTTCAAAGTTTCATAGTCCGGCCCGCCGTAGTGAAAGGAAATTTATCTGCGACGGCTCATCGTCCCCCTGCCGGCAGCATTTCTCGCACTCGCCGTCCTCATCATCATCTCCGGTGCGTGTGGCCTCCCCGGCCAAAGCGTAAGCAATCCGCCTTTTCCGCAAGCTCAGCCAGCGGCGACACCGCAACCCACGCCGCTCGTCATTCCTACTTCCGACGGATTCGATTACCCGGTGGGCCGCGCCCGACGTGCCACGCAAAAGCACGACGGTGACGGCTGGTACAACGCTCGTGATTTCGGCAAGGTGGAACATCTGGGCGAAGATTGGAACGCGGAGACGGGAGGTAACACGGATTGCGGCCAGCCCGTGTATGCAGTCGCGAACGGGGTGATAATTTTCGCAGGCGA
>DATFCB010000161.1:0-5617 GCA_035253525.1 Pyrinomonadaceae bacterium
GTACTCGGGGTCAACTCCGATGACTTCGAGCCAGCCCGATAACTCCGCCGCGAACTCCCAGCCGCGCACATCGCCGAGGACGAAGCCGACGACGCGGTCGTGGTGCTCGGCGACGAGGCAGTAGTCCGGGCCGCGGCTGATGTAGGAGGCAGCCTTCGTCTCGTAGTAGGCGGCGTGTGGCTTGCCCGTAATCTTCTCGTCAAGGCGCAACACTTCGTCTATGTCGCGTACAGTCATGTTGCGTACGTTGATATCTGGCATCCGTTTGGCCCTGCGCGCGCGGTGGCGCTTGAGACCGCTGAAGACGCGCGCCGCGACCTTCTTCACCAGCCTTACTTTCAGCGAGCGCTTGATGATGTTGCGGTACGAGTCGTGCCCCGAGACCGAATCGAACAGCGCATCATACATCAGCGGGTCCGTCTTGCCGACATCTATCATCGGGTCGAGCGCGACGCGCGCGCCCATCAACATCAGCCGGCGCACGATGACGCCGTAGCGATAATCGCCGAGCAAGTCCTGACAGCCCTCCCGGTAGTTTTCGAGCGCGCGCTTCGAGACGCCGTGTTCGAGCATGGCACGGGCGGCGCGCACGCCCGTGACGATGGCCGTGTTGATGCCCTTGCCCTTGAAGGGGCGCAGCCAGCCGGTCGCGTCGCCGACGAGCGCGTAACGGTGTCCGTAAGCCCCGCGCGCAGGGGCCGAAGGGAAGCGGCCCTCGTAGTAATTTATCTGGGCGGGGTCGAAGCCGGGCAGGAGCGCCTGCACTTCGGGCATCTGGAGGAAGAGGTCCAGGTCTTGCGACGAGACGCGCTCGCCCGCGATGTTGACGAGGATGTGGTCGTCCTTCGGCGTGACGGCCCCGAACTCGATGCGCGGGCAGCGCGGCGGGAGGAGGAAGGCGTGGACGATGTGGCCCAGTTTTTCGCGCTGGTGGTGGACGGTCGTCTCAATCCTCGTCAAATAACTCTTGAGCCACTTGGACGGGCGCTCGTAGCCGCCGTCATGGCGCGTCACCTCCTCGAAGACGGAGAGCATGGCCTCGTCCAGGCCGAACGCGCCGACGACCGCCTCGGCCCGCTCGTATTCCGACTCGCTGTAGACGCGCACCTCGTCGAGGCCGCCCGCGCGCACGAACTCGATGCCGGTCACGCGTGATTCGACGACTTCGGCCCCCAGTTCGCGCGCGCGGTCGAGCATGAACTGGTCGAACTCGGCGCGCTCGACGGCGTAGGTCGCGCTCCCTTTGCGCACGTCGCTCGCGCTCGCGCCGTGCCCCGTGAGTAAGAGATTCTCGTGCGCGCCGTGCAGGCGGTAGCCGAAGATTTGTCGCTTGATGATGCGCTGCGGCAGGTGTATGTCCAGCTCTTTCGAGAGCACGTCTTCGACGGGTGGCGAGAGCACGCCGACGCACTGGTTGGCGTGGACGCCGAAGTCCTTGCCCTCGAAGATGAGCACGCGCAGCCGCAAGGCCCGCTCCGACGCACCCTGCAACAACTTGATGGCGCACGCCGCGCCGCCCGGCCCGCCGCCGATGATGACGACCTTAGAATTGTCACTGAGCCGACAATCGCTCATCGCCCGCGTAGCATAATGCAAAATTAAAAATTTAGAATGAAAAAGTGAGGCGGAGAACCACATTTAAGAGTGGTTCTCCGCCTTCATTTTGCACTTTTAATTTTTAATTTTGCATTTACGGGTTGTTCGGGTCCTGGTTCGACGCGGCCTTGTTGCGGCGGATGTAGGCTTCGCCGCGGACTTCGAGGCCGGCCTTCTCGGCAAGCGTGTAGAGCGCGGAGGTCAAGAGTTCCTTGCTATCCACTTTGAAGCTCGTCAGCCCCGCCGCGCTCGTGTCCTCGTCTTTGAACTGGAGCGTCATGTAGCGGTACTTCTTCCTGGCGAGCCAGGAGAGATAGTTCGCGCCGAAGGGCAGCGGGAGGGAGCCGACGACTTGCGCGGCCTTCGGGCGGCGCGACTTCGTGTCCGCGTAAGCACCCGTCACGGCGTTGTAAGGGATGCTCAAGACCTCTTTGTTCTCCTTGTTGCGGAAGACGAGGCGGCTGTTCGCGTCGTCGAACGAGAGCGTCCCGTCCTGCTTCTTGTTGTAGCCGAAAATCCCGCCCTCGTATTTCGCCTTAAAAGTCTGCGGGGCGGGCGCAGGCTTCGGCATGGAAGCTGTTCCTCCTGCGGGCTGCGTTGACGGATCAATCGTGCGCGGCCTCTGAGCAAGACCTGTGGCGGCCGTCAGCACGACGAGCAGACACGCTCCTGTAAATATTTTGGCTCTCCTCATTACTTTCTCCCCTCAATGAAAATCAGATGCCTTCCGGGGAAGGGCTTGGATTTAACTGTCGGATGCTGCGACGACGAACTGGCGGACGCTCGCGGTGAGTTCCTGACCGCCGTTCCGGGGCTATCATGCAATCTTACCATCTTACAGACGCTGGTTGCCGACCGTGCGTTGCCAGACGAGCGCCTGTTTCAACACGCAAAGCCGCTGGCGCTCCTCCGGCTCGCACGCCGGTTCGAGCTGGCTAATGATGGCCTCCATCAAGGACGGGCCGAACGGGCCTGCGTGCGTGGTGATTTGCGAATAGTAGTGAAGGTGCACGCGGCCGTCTTTGTCCGTGTGGAAGCGGCGCACGCCCTCGTCCTCCAGCCTGTATATTTCCTGGTTGACGGGGACCACGCGACGCGGCACCGATTGGTGGCTGGCCCCTTCGGCGTCCAGCCAGCCCAGGAGCAGGATGCCCACGAGCAATCCCTGCTCGTTCAAATAATCCGGGCTCAGGACCGAGTTGTCCGCAGCCGACGAGAGGCGGGGGCCGAAGTTCCCGTACTCCGGGTTGATGAGTTGCGAATTGTAGATGACGCCGATTATTTCCGAGCCGTCTTCGAGCGGCATCGAGACGAACTGCGCGAAGCCGTAATCGGCGGGCGCTGGCGGCTTATCCGCATCAAGGCGGTCAATCACGCGCCCGACGTAATCAACGTGCGAATTCGATTTGACGATTTTAGCGAGCTTCGTTGTCATCTTGCGGCCTGCGGATTAAAAGAAAAGTTTCAAGCACCTCTTAGCGCCTTTGCGCCTTTGCGTGAGATGTTTTGGTTTTTTCACGCAAAGGCGCTAAGAGGTGAATACTCTTTCTCATTCGCATTCTTAAAAGTCCTTACTCCAATGCGGAATCTTGTAGAGAATCCACCAGAGGAAAAGCTGCGCGCAGAAGATCAGGAGGCCCACGATGACGCTGGCGTAAGAGGCACGGCGGCCGCCGCGCTCGGGCGCGCGGTACGAGTTATAGAGCCCGACGCCGCCCATCAGGACCGCGCCGGGGCAGAAGAGTATCCCCAGGTACGGGACGAGCGCGTAAGTGACGAAGGCCAGCGCCGTCGTCGAAGCGCCGTTCGTGTTGCGCGCCGGGTGAATTGATGCCATAGAACTTTTGATGGGCTTGCGGCTCGTCCCGCGGCTCGCCGGGCGCGGCTTCTGCACGCTGTAGGAGGCGCGGAGCGCGTCGGCCGGGAGATAAGTCTCGTCCAGCCTGCGGCCGCACGCGGAGCAGAAGCGCGCATCCGCCCGACGCGCCTTCGCCTCGCACGCAGGGCACGCGCGCGCCGGCGATTGCGCTTCGCCGGCCTGCGCCGCCGTCTGTTCCGCCTGACCCGCTTCGTTATCCATATGAGTAACGGGTTTCAAGTTTCAACGCCTCCGAACTTTGCTGGCGGCTTTGCGCGAGACGCCGAAGGGGAGACTCTCGCTTTCGGCGAACTCCTGCACGGCGCGCAGAAACTGTGTGCGGTCGTTGCCCTGTATGACCGCCGCCTCGTCCGCCGCCTGGATGCTGTAGGGGTAGCCGAGGCCGCTGACGCACTCGGCGCGGACCGTTTCCACCACATCATCCAACAAACCGGCCTCGTAAATCCAGGCCGGCACGTCCAGGCGGGCGGGCTGCCCCTCGCCGGTCGTCTGCAAGTAAGTGAAGCCGACGAGCGGCTGGTTCGTGCGCTCGTCTCTGAACGCGTCGCTCGAATTCTTGCGCACGCAGTAGCAGAAGATGGTGCGGTCGCCCCACTCGTCGAGCACCGGCCGCTCGCCTTCGACCGCGGCGCTCAAGAGCTGCGTGTCGAAGAGCGAGTGAGAACGCCTGCCCGCCGCCCTTGCGTCAAGCGTGTCCAGGAGCCAGACCAGATCGCGCGCGTAAGACTGGTCCACGAAGCCCACGACGGGGACTTCCGCGTCGCGCGAGAGCTTGACGAGGTCAACGACGGCGGCGACGTACGCGTCCTGTAGCTTCGTCTTCGGGAGCGCGATGGAGACGATGAGCGTGCCGTCGAAGAAGGCGACGGGCGTGCGCTCTTTGCGCTCGCGCCAGCCGCGCTTGCTTTCGACCCACTCGGCGATGACTCGCGTCTCAAGCTGAAAGCGGCGCAGGCTGACGACCGTGTCGGCCGCGCTGCGGTTGTCGTATTCTTCGAGAAGTTCCCCCGGCGAGAGAATGTCGCAGCGCGCGTCCTTAACGTACTTGCCCCCGCGCGTGTGCCAATTTTCAAACCAGGCGACCTGGACGGCGGCGACGGGCAGCGAAAGGTCTCGGCCGGGGACGAGCTGGCTGCCGTCGGCCGCGAACGTCACGCGGTCCTCAAGCACGTCCACGGCCCAGCGCCGCGCCTCTTCGTGCGAGCGCCAGCGCCGCCCGAAGGGGACGACCACGGAACCGGCGCGGTCCAATTCGTCCGAAGGAATCGCGCCCGGCTCTTTCGACGAGGACAAACGGCTTGTGACTTCGGCGGCGCTCTCGCGCCCGAGCGCGCCGAGCCGCAACACGTAATCGCGCACGTCCTCGCGCCACGCCCGGTCGAAACGCAGAAACTCTTCCCGCTTGGCCGCGAGCGCCTGGCTCAGGAGGTGATGGTAAAGCATAAGGCGGTGATAAGTGATGAGTGATAAGTGATAAGAAAAAGAGAACGTCTTTACTTATCACTTATCACTTATCACTCATCACTTTCTAGCCCTTCCCAGTTGGGTGGACGAGGCGGAGTAGCGCGTCGTTTTGAGCCTTCCGTTGAAGAAGGTGTAGGCGATGCCGTCGCGCAGGTTGCGGAAGACGGTGCCGCCCTGGCGGTCTTCGCGCTCGAAGTTTTTGTTGTCCACGAGGCGCATCGTCTCCGGCGACTCCGAAGAGTTGTCGTGCTGGAGGACGATTTGCAGCACGGTGCCTTCGAGGCTCGGGTCGAGCTTCTTCGTGCGGACGAAATTCGCGTTGACGAAAGCGACCGTCACCTTGCCGCCCATGACCTTGAAGTGGAGCGTCCCCAACTCGTCCCCTTCACTCTGAACGGGCTGGCCGAGGATGCGCTCGACATCCGCGCGTCTGGACTTCAAAGGCTCTATGCCGTTCCAGTCCACGGCCAGCGCCGACTGAGAAAGGGCGACCAGAAAAGCGAGGCCGACGACGACGCGCGCGAGCGTGCGGGAGCGAAAGAAGTTCAGGTTTTTCATGAGAGGGATGCTACAGCAGAGCAGTGACGAGTGACAAGTGACGAGCAAAACCTTCTTTCTTTCACTCGTCACTCGTCACTCGTCACTCGTCACTTCGCAAAGGGTCTGACCCGCTCGGCG
>DATFCB010000162.1:0-3542 GCA_035253525.1 Pyrinomonadaceae bacterium
TGGAGGCGCAAAGGCGCTAAGAGGGTTTGAGTCCACCGCATGAATGCTGCCTTCACTCGGCTGAGGGTCTGCGGATGTCTGCGGCCAGTTTGTAGACCAGACGGACAGGCAGCCCGACGACGTTCCAGTAGTCGCCTTCAATCTCCTCTATGAAGAGCGCGGCGCGGCCCTGCACGGCGTAGGCTCCTGCCTTGTCCCTGGGTTCACCGCTCGCGACGTACCACTCTATCTCCGCGTCCGACAGGGGCTTGAAGCGGACGCGCGTTCTTTCATGCGCGACCACGCGGCGGCCTTCGTCGCTGACCAGGGCGACGCCCGTCACCACATCGTGCCACCTGCCACCGAGTTGCCGCAGCATGCGTCGTGCCTCCGCGTCATCATTCGGCTTGCCCAGAATCAACGAATCAACCACGACGGTCGTGTCCGCGCCGAGGACGAGGGGCGCGGGTTTACGCTCCATGGCTGCCAGAGCCTTTTCGAGCGCGAGGCGCTTGACGGCATCTTCGGCGCTCTCGTCGCCGGCCATCGTCTCGTCTATGTTGGTCGCCAGCGTCTCGAACGGCCAGCCGACGGCCCTCAGGATTTCCGCGCGGCGCGGGCTCGCAGAGGCCAGCAGGACTCTTTCCATCGTCACCTCGCCCGGCATTTGCACAGTAACACCCGCTTGTGGCGCGCTACGCTTTTCCATTACACTCCTCTTCGATTCGCGAATGTTTGATTTGCGATTTTAGATTGAAAGCCGTAAATCGCAAATCAAAAATCTAAAATCGCAAATTCTTATGGACGACCTGTTCCGAACATTGCCGAAGCTGTTGCGCGCGGCAGGCGAGACGGAGGAAGTCTTGGAGGCCGCCGCGCTCGTCGCCTGGCGACGGGTGGCGGGCGAGGGCTTGCGCGCGCAGGCCGTGCCCTTCCGCCTTTATCGTAAGACTCTGATTGTCTCGGTGGCGGACGCCACCTGGCAGAAGCAGCTTGAGGCCATGAGCGGCCAACTGCTCTTCCGCCTCAATTCCCTTTTGGGCCAGGCCGTCGTCACCTACATAGAGTTTCGCATTGACCCGAAGACCGTCCGCGCCGAGCGCGAAGCTGTTCAGGCGGAGGCGACTAACCGCGTCGAGCAGGAGCGGCGCGCGCTCAAGAGCGTCTCCGGCGACATAGCGGTCGCGGCCGACGCCATCCACGACGAAGACCTGCGCCGCCGCTTCCTCCTCGCCGCCGGTAGCTGCATTGATAGAAGGGAAAGAGGGTAAAACGGTTTTCAGTTTCCAGTTTTGAGCAAAGACGAGTTGCTTCTTACTGAAAACTGAAAACTGCAAACTGACTATGCCAATCACAGAAGCCGACATCGAAAAGATAGCGCAGCTCGCGCACCTGGAAATCACGCCGGAAGAGCGCCGCGCGTTTACGCCGCAGATTGCGGAAATCGTCGCCTACGTCGAGCAGTTGAACGAGTTGGACACGAGTCAGGTCGAGCCGTCCACGGGCGGGCTGACGCCGGAAGGCGAGCGCACGGACTCTGCGCGCGACGACGTGGTTCGGCCCTCGCTCGGCCAAAAGGTCGCGCTCGATCAGGCACCAGACCCGGCCTCCGGCCACTTCCGCGTGCCCAAAGTTTTATAAACCGGCGGCCGACATGCAGCCTTCGGAATCTGAAATTTCAAATTTGAAATCTGTAATTACTAACTCTGCGATGAATTTTCTGACCGACGACATAGAAACCTTGCGCGCGAGGATTGCGCGCGGCGAGGCGACGGCGCGCGCCGCCGCTCTGGCCTCGCTCGACGCCGCCGAGAAGCTGAACGAGACGCTCAACGCCTTCCTACAGATTGACCGCGCGGGTGCGCTCCGCCGCGCCGAAGAGATGGACGATGCGGCGGCTGATGAAACCCAAACGCTCGCCGGCGTTCCCATCGCTATCAAGGACAACATCTGCGTACGCGGCCTACAGACCTCTTGCGGCTCGCGCATCCTCGGCCCGTACCACGCGCCGTACAACGCGACCGCCGTCGAGCGCCTGAACGCCGCAGGCGCAATCGTCGTCGGCAAGACCAACTGCGACGAGTTCGCGATGGGCTCGTCTAACGAGAACTCTGCGTTCGGCCCGGTCAGGAATCCGTGGGACACGTCGCGCGTGCCGGGCGGGTCGAGCGGCGGCTCGGCGGCGGCCGTCTCTGCGGGAATTGTGCCAGTCGCGCTCGGGTCCGAGACGGGGGGTTCCGTCCGCCAGCCCGCGTCGCTCTGCGGCATCGCCGGCCTGAAACCCACTTACGGGCGCATCTCGCGTTACGGCCTGGTAGCCTTCGGCTCGTCGCTCGACCAGATAGGAATCTTCGGGCGCAACGCGCGCGACATAGGGCGCGTGCTACAGGTCATCGCGGGCCGCGACGCGCAGGATGCGACGACCGCTGACGTGCCTGTGCCGGATTACGCGCAGGAGATTGAGCGCGGCCTTAAGGGTACGCGCATCGGCGTGCCGCGCGAGTTGTTCGGTGAGGGGCTGGACGCGGAGGTGCGCGCGTCCGTGGAGGCGGCCATCGAGGCTTACCGCGAACTGGGCGCGGAGGTCGTGGACGTGGAACTGCCGCACGCGAAGTATTGCATCGCGGTTTACTACATCATCGCGACGGCCGAGGCGTCGTCGAACCTGGCGCGCTACGACGGCGTGCGCTACGGCTTCCGCGCCGAGGACGCGCACGAGCTGCGCGAGATGTACCGCCGCACGCGCGACGAGGGATTCGGCGCGGAGGTCAAGCGCCGCATCATGCTCGGCACTTACGTTTTGTCGTCCGGCTACTACGACGCTTACTACCGCAAGGCGCAGCAGGTCCGCACGCTCATCAAGCAGGACTTTCTGAAGGCGTTCGAGAACTGCGACGCCATCGCGACGCCGACGACGCCGACGGTCGCCTTCCTGCTCGGCGAGAAGACGGACGACCCGCTCTCCATGTACCTGAACGACATCTACACCTGCACGGCGAACCTGGCGGGCGTCCCCGGAATCTCCATCCCCTGCGGCCTCTCCGGCGAAGGCTTGCCCATAGGCTTTCAACTGATGGGGCCTCACTGGTCCGAGGGAACGCTCCTGCGTCTGGCGCACACCTACGAGCAGGCGCACCCGTTCACAGCGCGCCCGCGCGTGAGTGCACTGGCGGGGTAATATTTTTGTCTTTTGAAGGAGACGAGCCTCTTTATCCTTGACGGGACTTTTCAGGCAGCTTCGCAGGCTTTTTCTGATCTTTGTCGGGAATCAAATCGCCCGTGAACAACTCCAGGAGCCCTTTGGCCGTGCCGACGACGGGCGTGGCGTCCAGGCCGACGTGGACCACGCCGCGCAGTAAGCCCTTCTTTCTTATCTCGTGGCCCGCCAGCCCCACGACCAGAACTGTCCCCACGACCGGAATCGGTTTGATGATTCTCTTCGCCAAGCGCCACCCGCCCGCGCGCAACAGCCTACGCTTGAGACCCGCAGCCATATTCGTCCCCCCTTTTTCTTCATTCTAATCAGAGACCATTTCAAAACCCAAGCCACGCATTGACTCAAC
>DATFCB010000163.1:0-2760 GCA_035253525.1 Pyrinomonadaceae bacterium
GTTGAGTCAAGGCGACAGTCGGAAGACTTCTATGGAGGAGTTTGTCGTGTCCATGTTTACACGCAGAACGAAAGTCAGCGCCGCGCTCATGCTCATCAGCGTTCTCGTCGTCGGTCTACGTACGGCCGGGGCGCAAGCCCAGCCGCCGCGCATGAGCACAATTCTTTACGGCGTCTCCTATTACCACGAGTACATGCCCTACGAGCGCCTGGACAAGGACGTGCAGATGATGAAGGACGCGGGGCTGACGGTCGTGCGTATGGGCGAGTCAAGTTGGGGATTGTGGGAGCCGGAGGACGGGCGCTTCGAGTTCGCGTGGATGGATAGAATCGTTGACCGTATGCACAGGGCCGGGATCAAAATCATCATGGGCACGCCGACCTATTCGATCCCCGCCTGGCTCTACCGCAAGCACCCCGAAGTTTTGGCACAGCGCCTCGGCAATGAACGTCCCACCTACGGCATGCGTCAGAACATGGACGTGACCAGCCCGACCTTCCTCTTCTATGCCGAGCGCGTCATACGCCAAATCCTCTCCCACTACAAGAACCACCCGGCCATCATCGGCTACCAGGTTGACAACGAGACGACAGCTTACGGCACGGCCGGCCCCAACGTGCAGATCAGTTTCACCGAGTACCTGAAGAAGAAATTCGGCGCGGCGAGCGAGCTTAATAAAGCCTGGGGGCTCAACTACTGGGGGCAGAGAATCAACGACTGGGACGAGTTGCCGCCGCGCGACGGCATCCTCAATCCCGGCTACAAGCTCGAATGGGAGCGCTACCAGCACAAGATCGCGACCGACTATCTGGCGTGGCAGGCGCGGATCGTCAACGAATACAAGCGCCCGGATCAGTTCGTCTGCCACAACTTCGTCGGCGGCGTCCGCACGGACATCAACCAGTATGAGATCGCGCAGAACCTGGACATCGCCGGGACGAATCCTTACGCCCCGTGGGCGGTCGGCCCGGACGCGATTGACGGAATGGAGTGGGCCATTTCCGGCGACCTCACGCGCTCGCTCAAGCGGCAGAACTACCTCATCACGGAGACCAACGCGCAATCAATCGGGTGGGACTCCAAGACGCAGTTCCCGCCCTACGACGGGCAGTTGCGCCTGAACGTCTACAGCCACCTGTCGAGCGGGGCCAACCTCGTCGCCTACTGGCACTGGCACTCTTTGCATTACGGGCAGGAGACCTACTGGAAGGGAGTGCTCTCGCACGACCTCGAACCGAACCGCGCCTACGCGGAGGTCGCGCGCACGGCCGCCGAGTTGAAGCAACTGGGGACGCGGCTCGTCAATCTGAAGAAGACGAACAAGGTGGCGCTGCTCTACAGCGTGGACTCGTACCACGGCATACAGTACATGCCGTTCGACAACCGCGTGAACTACCAGACGGTGCTTTATCAAATGTACGGCGCGCTCTACCGCCAGAACGTGGGCGTGGATTTCGTCTTCCCGCAGAGCACGAATTTCAACGACTACAAGGTGATCGTCGTCCCGCCGCTCTACGTCGCCTCGGACGCGCTCTTGCAGAAGCTCTCGGACTTCGTGCGCCAGGGCGGCCACCTCGTCATGAGTTTCAAGAGCGGGTTCACGAACGAGAATTCGACCGTGCGCTGGACGAAAGCGCCCGGCCCCTTGCGCGAGGCCGCGGGTTTTTACTACCAGGAGTTCGCCAACCTGCAACAGCCTTTGAAGCTCAAAGGTGATCCCTTCCAGACGGGCGAAGAGAACACGGCCCGCGCCTGGGCCGAGTTCATCATCCCGGAGAAGGCCATTGCGCTCGCCTACTACGACCACCCGTTCTACGGCAAGTGGCCCGCCCTCACACGCAACACCTTCGGCAAGGGGACGCTGACGTACGAGGGCACGTTCCTCTCGGACAAGTTGCAGGAGAGAGTTTTGTTCGACGTTATCAAGCTCGCGGGACTCGACGGCCCGGACCAGCAACTGGCCGCTCCCGTGCGCGTCAAGCACGGCATGGACAACGCCGGTAAAAATATTCATTACTATCTGAACTATTCGAGCCAGAGCCAGACCTTCACTTACCCTTACGCCAACGGCACGGACCTTCTGACTAAGAAAGCTGTCAACAAGTCTCAGGCAGTCGAGCTTGCCCCGTGGGATTTGGTGATTATCGAAGAGAGGTAGATTAAGCCAGATTCTTTGCGCCTTTGCGAGAGATTTCCTCACGCCAAGGCGCAAAGGGGTTGAGTCAATCTGTTACCTCGCTGGGTCGCCGTAGAGGATGCCACGGCCGCCTGTGCCAATATAGACGCGGCCATAGATGCGCGGGTCGCCGGTGATGACGTTGATCTGGCCGTACTGGTGCAGGTCGTCGTTGATGCGCGTCCAGGTCTGGCCCGTGTCGTCCGAGCGGAAGAGTCCCTGAACATTAGCGACCTTCCCCGCAACGTAGATGGCCGGGTAGTTGCGGCGCGGCGCGGCCTTCCCGAAGCCGAGCGTGTAGACTTCCGCGATGGTATTCACTCTCGTAAAACTCTGCCCCGAGTCGGTTGAACGGTAAAGGCCGCTGCCCGCGGCGTGGCGCGAGCCGCTGCCGGTCGAAAGCCACAGCTCGCCCTCGAAGCCTGGCGCGGCGTGAAGCCGCCCGAAACCTGTGGGCAGATTTCTGGCGCGCACGATGAACGTCTCGCCCGCGTCCGCGCTCGCATAAACTTCTCCGCGCTCGCCGTCGTAGGCGTAAAACTTCTCAGGGTTGACGCGGTCTGAGACGACTCTCAGATTGCGCT
>DATFCB010000164.1:0-2287 GCA_035253525.1 Pyrinomonadaceae bacterium
TTCGCGTTCCAGACCCAGAGCAGGTTGTCGAGTCTGTGAAAATTGACGAAGCGGTCGAACATCATCTTCCATAGTTTTTGATAACCGTCCACGCCACGCTTGTCGCCCCACCAGAACCAGACGCCGTTCATCTCGTGATAGGGCCGCCAGAGCACGGGCACGCGCGCGCCGCGCAACTGTTTTAAGTGGCCTGCGACTTTGTCCGCCTGCGCTTGCCACCTCAGATTCAACGGCGTGCCCGGCGTCACGAGCTCCTTCCACTGCTCGTCTGTGACCTCTGCCTGGATGCTCTCCTTCCAGCCGTAAGGCGGGTCGTCCGAGGGCCGCCCGGCGTGCCACATCAAGGTGACGATGTAACCCTCCTTATGTTTCTTGATCGCCTCGGCGACTATCTCTTGGCCGTAGTCTTTCGTCCCGCCCAGAATAAAATCTGCCCCCCAGACGGCAGGGAACTTACCCGTCATCTCCCGCGCCGCCTCCATGTACTTGTTCAGCTCATGATTGTAGTTGTGCTGCCCCGCGAGGGTGCGCTTGCCCTCCAGGCTGTAGAGATAGCTCAGGAGTTTTTGCGCCTCCGGCGACGCGTTCTTGTTGACGGGTTTGAAACTCTGCGCCCCGGCAGGCGAGCACGCGAGGAGTAAAAGAGCAAGCGTCAGAATTTTCATCTTCATCGTGACATTCATCTGGTTGCGTTCGCCGCCAGCCTACGCAGTCGCTCGGTGACGTTTAAGAGAGCGCGGCCGTCGTGGTAGGCGGCCTTCCACATGCGCGCCTTGGGCGTGTTCGTGGGCTTCCCGTCGCGCTCGACCGTGTCGTAGAGGCCGCGAAACTCCTGGTCAACTTGCCGGTCGCGTATGAACTGCCATTGATGCTGGAAGGCGCGGAAATAAGCGTCCGTCTCGCGGCCATACTTTTCGTGCATCAGGAGCAGGGTGTTGAGCCCTTCAACTTGCGCCCACCACTCTTTCTTTGTGTCTTCGGCCTCGCCCGTCGTCGTACCTTCACGAAAGAAGCCGCCGTAAGTCTCGTCCCACCCGTAAGCGAGCGCGTGATCCACCAGCATCCTCGCCATGCGCTCAGTCGCCGCGTCGTGCTTCCGGCCCAAAACTTCCGCCGCCTCAAGCATCAGATAAGCCGTCTCAACGTCGTGGCCGTAGGAGTCGTGGCCGGGAATCGCGCGCCAGTCGTTTGTGAAGTAGAGGTTCATGGCTCCCGGCTCGACGCAGATTTTGTCGCGCACGATTGAGAGCAACTCCGCGAGCCGCCGCCGCAATCGGTCGTCCTTCCAGATGTGGTAAAGCTCCGTGAAGGATTCGAGCAGGTGTATGTGTGTGTTCATGGACTTGTAGCCGAGCGGGAAGCCTGAGACCGGTATGCCTTGAACTCTGCCGGACTGAGTGCCCGCCGCGACCACCTGGCCGTCGCGCGCGAGCCACTCGAAGTAGCCGCCGTTCCTCGCGTCGTGCGCGTGTTCGTCCATCCAGCGGAAAGCGCGCTTCGCCAGCTCCAGCGCCTTCGGGTCGTTCGTCGCCCTGTACGCGGCCGCCGCGCCGTACAGGCAAAAACTCATCCCGTAAAGATGTTTGCCGTCCGTAAAATTGGGCGTGACGCGTCCATTGTCGTCCAGGCCCCAGAAGAACCCGCCGTCCTGTTTGTCCCACATGACGTTTGCAAGATACTCGACGCCGTGTTGCGCCACGGGCAGGAATTCATTCTTGAGGTCCGTGCGGCGCAGAGCCACCTGGGCCGCGATCCAGGTCATGCGTCCCTGGAAGACGGAGAACTTGCCGTCGCTCGGACTCTTCTTCCAGTCGCGCGTGAAGTTGGAATGAAAGCCGCCGTGCTCCGTGTCCACGGTGCGCGGGAACCAGACGCCCAACACGTCACGGCGCAACATCTGCTCCGCCTCTTCGGCAAGCTTCATGTAAGTCTCCTTGCCCGGCGCGGCGTAGTTGGTCAGGCCGCTCGGCTGCTGCTGCGCCGCGCCCTCGACGCAGAGCGCGAACACGAGCGCCAGCGCCGCGATCACTTGATTTTTCCTGGGCACAATCATTACGAGCAACGGGCAGCTACTATACACTATGAAAAGAGACGCGCCTGAAGCGCGCGGCGCTCGTCGCGTGGCGCGGCTGGGGGATTTTGCACGCGCAGGAGTACAGGTTCTTCACCCTCTCCGCGCTCGTCACCTTCGGCGGGGCTTACGCGGTCTCTTTGAGCATGAGAGCGCGCCTTTTATCTTTCAACTCGCCGACGGTGTTCTTAACGTCGTCGGGCTTTTCAGGAAGCT
>DATFCB010000165.1:0-3217 GCA_035253525.1 Pyrinomonadaceae bacterium
TGCGCGCGGCGCTCGAACACGGCGTCAGCCGGAGCGCGGAGGAGAAGGAGCCAGGCCGCTTCCCGCAAGTCTCGGGGGTGCGCTTCACGTTCGACGCGCGCAAGCCCGCAGGCTCGCGCGTCACGAGCATAGAGGTGAACGGCCAGCCGCTCGACGACGCGAAGACCTACACGCTCGCGACCAACACTTTTCTCGTTCTCAAGGGCGGCGACGGCTACACTATGTTCGCCGACTCGAAATTTTTAGTTAACCCGGAGAACGGCCCCGTCGAGCCCGTCGTCGTGATGGAAGCCATCGGTGCCGAAAAAGAGATCGCGCCGAAAGAGGACGGGCGCATCAAGAGGCTGGATCAGTAGTCAGTGGTCGGTGGTCGGTGGTCAGTTAAAAGCAGAACCATTACGGCCTCCGCAGACCAGTTCTGGCACAGCCCTGTGCCGCCGCTTCTTAACTGACCACCGACCACTGACCACTGTTTTTCGTTATGTTCGTTGACGACTTTCCAACCGGCCCGAAGGGTGAGGCGATAGAGTTATTCCGGCGCGCGTTCGAGGCGCAGCAGACGGAGGACTACGAGGAGGCGATTGAGCTTTACAAGCGCTCAATCGCCACGTACCCGACGGCCGAGGCACACACTTTCCTCGGCTGGGTCTACAGCTTCCAGGGGCGCTACGACGAGGCGATTGACGAGTGCCTCGAAGCCATCCGCGTTGACCCGACGTTCGGCAACCCTTACAACGACATCGGCAGCTATCTGGTCGCAAAGGGGAATCCTTACGACTCGGTCAAGTGGTTCAAGCTCGCGCTCAACGCCCCGCGCTACGAGGCGCGCGCCTACCCGCACATGAACCTCGGCCGCGTTTACGAGGAGCGCAACCACCTTCTCGCCGCCGCCCGCCACTACGGCCTCGCCCTCGAAGAAGAACCCCGCTACGGTCAGGCCGCCGCCGCGCTCAGGCGCATTCAGGCGCGACTGAATTAAAAGGGATGAGGGATGAGGGATGAGGAAAAGCTTTTTCTTATCACTTATCACTTATCACTTATCACTATCTTCGTCTTCTTCCTTTTCTCGTCCACGGCGACGTAGACGACTTCGGCTTCGGTGACGCGGACGCGGTCGCGCGAGGTGCCGCCGTGGCGTTCGGCTTCGACGACGACGCGGACGGTGATGGAAGTCGTGCCGATGCGGACGGTCTCGGCGTAGAAGCTGACGAGGTCGCCGACGAAGACCGGGTGGTGAAAGATGACTTCGCGCATGGCGACCGTGACGAAGCGCGGCATGGCCGTGCGGCGGTGCGCCTCGATTGCGCCCGCCATGTCAATGTAGCTCAGGATAATTCCGCCGAAGATAGTGCCCTGCGGGTTGGTGTCGCGCGGCAGGAGCGTGATGCGAATCGCCGGGTCTGTATAAGAATTCATTACAACGAAGGGATGAGCAGAAGGGATGAGGGATGAGGGCTGAGGGATGAAGGAAAGACAATAGCTTTTACTTCATCCCTCATCCCTCATCCCTCATCCCTTAAGACATCCCTCATCCCTTTCTTTAATCCACTCGGTAATGACGCGTTTCAGCTCGTCTAAGCGGCCCTGGAAGAAGTGGTCCGCGTTTTCGATGACGACGAGGCGCGCGCCTGCTTCCGTGGGCAGGGAGGCGACGAGGGCGCGCAATTTCTCGACGCCGCCGAACTCGTCGCGGTCGCCGTGGACGAAGAGAATCGGCTTGCGGCACGCGCGCAGAAAAGTGAAGTCGTACTTCTCGACGGGCGTGCCGATGCTGATTAAGTCGCGGACGCGGTCGTCCTTGATGCCGACCTCCATGCCGACGCGCGAGCCAAAGGAGAAGCCCGCGAGCGTGACCTGCTTTCCCGGATACTGGTTAATCAAGTAGTCCAGCGCCTCGCGCGCGTCGTCCACCTCGCCGCGCCCTTCGTCGTGCTCGCCCGTGCTCCCTCCGACGCCGCGGAAGTTGACGCGCAAGGTGACAAGCCCCGCGTCATTCAAGGCCGCGGCGGCGCGGAAGACCACCTTGTTATGCATCGTGCCGCCGCCCAAAGGATGCGGGTGCAGCACGAGCGCGACGCCGCGTGCGCCCTCCGCCCCCTCGCGCGGCTCCTTCAAGATAGCTTCGAGTCGGCCGTGCGCGACCGGTATGAAAAGATTGCCAGCCGGATACATAAATTAGTAGTCAGTAGTCAGTAATCAGTAGTCAGTTAAAAACTGATGCTGAGTCTTGAATCTTCAAGATTGAGCTTCAAGGCTGCCGACAGTCAACGGCTGATTACTGACTACTGATTACTGACTGCTGTAAAATTATCAGAAACAGGAGGCGGTGGCTAATGGAGTCAGGCGGCAGGGAACTTGTGTTTGTGCTGGGGGCGATGGCTGTGTTGCTGGTCATCGCCGTCGTCGCGGTCGTCATCTTCGTGCGGACGTGGCGGAAGGAGCGAAAGTGAGGGGCGCGCGGGGAGTAGAGAAGCCGCGCACGGTCTGTCTCTCGGCATGTCCTGGCGACGAATTGGCCCAGAACCTCGCGGGCAATTTATTGTTAAAATCCGGTGGTAATGTTACTCTCGCTGCACCCTGACGAATTTAGCGTGCTGCTTATTTCAGCCCCGACAGTCCAGATTCTTAACGTGTAATCTTCGGAAGAATCCTCCGGCTTGATTTGTGTCACGCGCCTCGCACGCAGCGTCTGGTGCAGATTTCCCCGACCAACTTAAAAAATCACGCGCCGGTGTGAGTCGGCTGGCTCCGCCTTAAATAGCCGTACCCTGACCGCCGCGAATAATCTAAGAAGGAAGCCCCAGCGATGCCCAGCCCTTCCAGTTCCCGCAATGCGTTTCCCCGTCCGCCGAAACACGCGGCAAACTCAGGAGCACGTGGACAGAAATCGGGACGCAAGAGGCGGACGCCCCTCGACCGTCCCTTCCGCCATCAAACTCTCCGGCGCGCGCTCGTCTTCAACGCGGCACACTCCAATCTCGTCTTCGTGACGGATGTGGACGCGGGCGCGGCGGCCGTCAGGGTCGCGCTGACAGCGCAGAAGGGCACGACCACGCTCTCGACGACCGCCGGCCTGACGTTCTCGACCGGCGACGGAACCAACGACCAGTACTTGATCTTCACGGGCACGCTCAGTAACGTCAACGCGGCGATGAACGGAATGCAGTTCAAGCCGACGACGAACTACACGGGCGCGGCCAGCTTGAAGATCATCTCC
>DATFCB010000166.1:0-10869 GCA_035253525.1 Pyrinomonadaceae bacterium
AGTATCTGCCATCACAGCGACCACTTCATTCATATGAGTCTGCGCTCGCGCCATCTCAGCCTGAGCCTTTGCCATGTCTGCCATATTCGTTTCAAGACGAGACACCCTTTCGTTAATCTGTTGCTGATTGGCAGCAAATTGCGCTTGCTGTTCCAAAATAAACTGCATGGTTTTTTCGATTTCTTCGTTTGTCATGTTTCACCTAGCCCTATTGAAAATGTTTGTAGCAACAGCCGTAGTTTAATCAAAATATGAGTAGATACAAAACAGAAAGACACCTAACGCTGGAATTGACCGGCTGCCCGCCCGCTATACGCAACCTCAAAGAAATCACACAAGATTGATGAGAGGAACGCTGGCGGGCAGTCCGCTCGAATGACTTGTTGGGCGGCGCGTTAATTAATAATTTCTCCTTTGCTATTCGCCAACTTTTCACGCCATTTTTGGATTTCCTCGGGTGTCTGTCTCACCCAATCCGTTACTTCGCCGACGATTTTCAATGGTGCCTGGGTGCGATATGAGCGTGTCGGATTGCCCGGAAATTTTTTGTCTGTAACGTTCGGGTCATTTTCAAAGCTCCCCGTCGGTTCTACAATATAAACACGTTCGCGTCCATCTCCTTTAGCTAATGCCGCAGCAAGTCCCGCCCCATTAACCAAGGCTGTAAAATAAATGTGATTCATTATGACTTCGGATTGGTAATTTGACCTGAACCCAGGTGTCAGCAAATCGCCAACCTGCAAATCTGCTTTCGTCCCGTGATAAAAGGGACCCTTGTCAGATGGTTTGTCCTTAAACGAAGCTGCTAATTCATAATTCTTTTTCGCGTGGTCAAGGTCGTTTAAGTCCTCATAGCATTTGGCAATATTTAAATATAGAGAAGGAAAAGCACTCTTAACAGTGTCGTTATTTATTTTTAATGCAAACTGCAAAGCTGTTTCGAGCCATTTTAATTTGTCGGAAACATTTTTTTGATGTCGAGCCACATAATGAGCAGCAATAAATTTTTCAAAATCGTTTGTCGCTTCGTTCCAGGCTTGAAGAAATAGTCTGCCTGCTTCTTCAGCTTTGCCTTCTCCTTCCATGTCCATACCTTGAACACAAAGCTTGATAATATTGTTGTTTGGGTTGAACTCCATTCTCTAATTATTTGCGATTGTTCGCTGGTGTCAATAATTATTAAGCCGCCCAACGCCCGAATCAACCGGGCGCGCATTCAACGCCGACAGCGCCAAGTCTCGCGGATGAAAGCGATGCTATTCGCGCTCCGGTTGAATGAGTTGTTAGGCTCGCCCTGCGCCATCAATACACAACTCAGCGCAACTGTATTTTCTTTACCTCTGACACCTCACAAGTCGGAGGCATCTTCGTCCATTTCACTTTCAACATTACGATCACTGACTCAGCTTTAACCTTGTCCACATCAATCGTGATATTTGGCTTTGCCGGATCATCTATAATTCTACCCGCCGACACTGTCCATGAATATTGAGGGACATGTTTAGCAGAAGGCTGGTTGGCAGCCGCAGCACAGTCATATTGGGAATCTTTCTCTGAGCTTTTATTACAGGTAAGTACGGCTCTAGGGCACTCATTAAACTGTGCGATGGGCGCAAATAGATTACCGGAACCTAGAGCAAAGAAGGTGCTAATTTGCAGAAGAACTTGGAGCATCATATTTTACTCACCTTTACTAACACTAACATTTCTTGAGCAACAAACTAGAGCCTAACGCCCGAATTGACCGGGCCAGAGACAACTACGAATAGCATCCAACTTCTCGATGAAAATCAAGCTCCATCGGCTCCGGTCGAATGACTTGTTGGGCAGCCCTTTAATTGTACCATTCGACATGTGCATCGGTTTTCTGCACGGCTCCATTCAACACAACTGTTTTGTGAAGGCGCAGCGCCCAACGCTCATTAGACTGCTACTGGCGGTCTAAGAGAGCTATCAGGCGACGATTACCGCTCCTGGCGGTCTAACACCATCCGCATAGGCGAGTCAACTATATTTATGCCTTTTCCTTGTGCCTTATCTTGACAAACCCCTCCGCCATCGCATTCAATCCTTGAGGGGTTCAAACGGGAGGCGGAAGCGAAACGCCTGTGGGACCTTTTGAACGCTCGCGCCTCCCTTTTACCTTTTTCTACTTGTTCAGATGTCGGCTCCTTCAAACACTGTGGCCGCCAGCGCCACGCTGCTCATCGTTGATGACGAGGCGGGCGTGCGCCGCCGCCTGCGCCAGATTTTCGAGGGCGCGGGCCACCGCGCGTTCGTCGCGGCCGATGCGCCCAAGGCTCTCAGCCTCCTGCACCGCGAGCACTGCGATCTTATCATCCTCGACGTGGAGATGCCGGGCGTGGACGGGCTCGCGCTGTGCAGGCTCCTGCGCGCGCAGGCGGCGACCAAGCAGTTGCCCATCGTCATCTTCTCGGCGCAGGACGACGAGAACCGCAAGGTCGAGGCGTTCGCCGCCGGGGCAGACGATTACATCGTCAAGCCCTCCACGCCGCGCGAAATCCTGACGCGCGTCAGCGCGCACCTGGAAACGGCGCAGCGCGAGTGGGCGCTCGTCGGCAGCAACCTTGAGTTGAGATTCCTGGCCGACCTGGGGCGCGGCCTCCTTCGCGCGCTTGAGCCGGAGCAGGTCGTGCGCCACGTCGCGGGCGCGACCTTCGAAGGGACCGGGGCATCGCTCTGCGCCGCGGTCCTGAACACGGATAAAGGGCGCGGCGGCGTTGCCTGCGCCTTTGACCGCGAGGGGAGCGCCGAGGACGACCGTTTGATTCACCTGGACCCGCTCGCGGCCTGGATAGCTTCGCCATCGTCTTCGACCTCTGTCTTGCTCGACGACCCCGCGCTCTTCTTCCTGCGCGACGATGTGCACCGCGTAGAGTACGTCGCCCCTTTGCGCTACGGCGGGCGCACGAAGGGCGCAATCGTCGTCGGCTTCGACGCGCTCGACGACTGCGGCGAGACGCAGGCGCGGCTCGTTGACGCCGCGGCTCAGCAGGCCGCCCTCGCCGCGCACGTCGCCACTCTCTACCAGGCCGCGCGCCAGTCGGCGGGCGTGCTCGCCAAAGAGGTCGAGCGCCGCACGATGGAGGCCGAGGCGCAGCGCCGCTTCACGGAGGCGATCATTGACAGCCTGCCGCTCTCGCTCTACGCAGTGGACCGCGACTACCGCATCGTCGCCTGGAACCGCAACCGCGAGTTGGGCGGGCAGGGCATCCCGCGCGGCGTGGCGTTGGGCCGGAACATTTTCGACGTGCTGACGCGTCAGCGCCGCGACGTTTTGGGCCGCGAGTTCGCGCGCGCCTTCGAGACCGGCGAGATCGAGCGCATAGAGCAGGAGGCCACAAGTGCGGACGGCGAGACGCGCCACTGGCTAGTCAGCAAGATTCCGATGCGGGCCGACGAAGACGGCGAGGTCAGCCACGTCATCACGGTCGGCGAAGACATTACGGCCCGCGTAGAGGCCAACCGCGCCGTCGCCCGCGCCGAAAAGCTGGCCGCAGTCGGCCGCCTTGCCGCCGGCGTCGTGCACGAAATCAACAACCCCTTGGCAACCATCTCTGCCTGCGCCGAGGCGCTCGAATCGAGACTCAACGAGGGCGCGTTCGACTCCTCGCCCGAGGTCGAAGACTTGCGCGAGTATCTGTCGCTGATTCGCTCCGAAGCTTTCCGTTGTAAGTCCATCACGAACGGCCTGCTCGATTTCAGCCGGACGCGCGCGGGCGAGTATCTGCCCGTCAATCTCTTCGAGGTCATCTCGACGGCGGCGCGGCTCGTGGCACACCAGCAACGCGGCGAGCGGATAGAGATTCGCATAGAGGTGATGGAACAACTCGCGCCTGTGCTCGGCGACGAGGGGCAGTTGCAGCAGGCCGTGATCGCGCTCGCCACCAACGCCATCGACGCGATGCCCGAGGGCGGACGCCTCACTTTGCGCGGGCGCAACGAGAGCGAGAGCGTAGTGGTCGAAGTCAGCGACACGGGCGTCGGCATTGCGCCCGAGAATCTGACGAAAATCTTCGACCCGTTTTTTACGACCAAAGAGGTCGGGCGCGGGACAGGGTTAGGGCTGGCCGTCTGTTATGGTATTGTTACCGAGCACGGCGGGAGGCTCGATGTGCAGTCGGCAGTCGGCGGCGGCACTACCTTTACGATTTCGCTCCCGGCCGCGGCCAATTCCACAACGGACGGAGACTGAGCGACTTTGAGCGAGACGAAGGGTGCGCGACTTCTCGTTGCCGAAGACGAAGCCAACCTGCGGCTGGTCATCCAGAAAGAACTTCAGCGCCTGGGTTACCGCGTGGACGTAGCGCCCGACGGCGAGGCCGCGCTCCGCAGGCTCGAAGAGGGCAACGTGGATGTGTTGCTCTGCGACATCAACATGCCGCGCATGGACGGCATGGAACTCCTGCGCCGCGTGCACGAGCGCGCCAACCCGCCCGAGGTCATCATGCTCACGGGCCACGCCACGGTCGAGACCGCCATCGAGGCCATGAAGCTCGGCGCGTATGACTACCTCTCGAAGCCTTACCGCATCACGGAACTGGACGCGCTCGTCAAGCAGGCCGCCGAAAAGCGACGGCTTCGCGTGGACAATCAGCGCCTACGCCAACAGCTCGCGCGCCAGTCGCAGATGCCCGAAATCGTCTCCGTCTCCGAAGCCATGCGCGAGGCGTTGCGCTTAGTCGAGCGCGTCGCGCCTTCCGACGCGTCCGTCCTGATTACGGGCGAGAGCGGGACGGGCAAAGAGCTAATCGCGCACGCGATTCACCGCCTGTCCAACCGCGCCGACGCCTCCTTCGTTGACCTCAACTGCGCGGCCTTTCAAGAGTCTTTGCTTGAGTCAGAGCTTTTCGGTTACGAGGCGGGCGCGTTCTCCGGCGCGAAGGGGCGAAAACTTGGTCTGATCGAATTGGCCGACAGCGGCACGCTCTTCCTTGACGAGATTACAGAATTGCCGACGCAGTTGCAGTCGAAGCTCCTGCGCGCCATTGAGACGCGCACGTTCTACCGCGTCGGCGGCGTGCGCAAGGTCGAGGTCAACGTCCGCATCGTCGCCGCGACCAACCGCAACCTGGACACGGTCGTCACAGACGGCACGTTCCGCGCGGACCTGCTCTACCGCGTCAACGGCTTCCAGATCGCGCTCACCCCTTTGCGCGAACGGCCCGAAGACATAGAGCCGCTGGCCTTGCATCTTTTGAAACAGGTCGGCGGCGCGCACCCGCCCGATCTGACGCCCGAGGCTCTGGCGGCGTTGCGCGCCTACGCCTGGCCCGGCAACGTCCGCCAACTCAAAAACTGTCTTGAGCGCGCGGTGCTTCTCTCCAACGACGGCCGCATCACCTTAAACGAATTGCCGCCCGAAGTCGCGCGCCCTGCGCCTGCCTTCGTCCCGGCCGCAACCGCGCCCGCTTCCGGCGACTCATCCAGCGCCGCGCAGACCGCTTACAACGCGAACGCGGCCTCGTCGCCCGCATCCCTGCGCGAGGTCGAGCGCCAGCAAATCCTCGCCGCCCTGGAGCAAACCAACTGGCACCGCGGCAAGACCGCCGAAATCCTGGGCATCTCACCCTCCACCCTCTACCGCCGCCTCCGCGATTACAACCTGGAACGGCGCGGCTGAAGAAAAGTCCCGGAGGGACATCGGAAATTAGCCGGTGATGGAGCGCCAGCGGAACCACCGGCTAATTTCCTCTCGCACCTTCGGCGCGCATCGCTTCGGCATGACAATTCTTTACGCCCGAAGCCACGAATTTTCACATCGTCTAGTCAAAACAGACCCGCTTGACAACCGCGCCTCGGAGCATCGAAGATACGTGACTGTTGTCCGAGAGCCTTACAGTCTCCCGTCGGTTGCCGTTCAGGCAAAAACCGGCTTCCGGCGCGTTCCAGAATTCAGGCGCATGAGGCGCTGAGCGCTCCGCCTTTTAAGATTTAAATTTTTCATCGGAGACATTAATGACAGACCGCCGCACCCCCGACGCGCGCTCGCTCAGGCTGATTTGTTTGCTGCTGTTCCTGGCTGCGGCAGGGGCGACTCTTGTCCCGCGCTTCAAAGCTGACGCCGGGTACGCGCGCGGCTTGACGAATCCCGCCGTAGCCGTCGAGAACCGGCCGCCCGAGATGGACGCCGTCCGCGTCAAGCGCGTCGGCATGGGGCAGCGCGTCACCTTCGGCCTCGCCGTCATAGACGAGGAGACGGACGACCTCCGCGTCGAGCTGACGCAGCGGCCCGCCTCCGCCAAATATAACGAGAAGACGCTCTCCGTTGACTGGACGCCGACGAAGGCGGACGGCCGCGTGGGCCAATTCGCCGTCCGCATCACGGAGTATCCGCGCGGTGGGGGCCAGCCGCGCACTTCCGTCAAGACCTTCAGCATAGAGATTACGCCCAACCACATGCCGCTGCCGTCGCTGCCCCCGGCACCGCTCGCCGTGGAGACGCTCATCTCGATTACGGACCCGGAGAGGCTGGCGACGGCCAACGCGCGCTGGCCCATTCTCTCCATCTTCGACCGCATCGCGGCCATAGAGGCGAGCAAGCAGATCAAGCCCGACAACGGCATTCAGCCGACGACCGGAAATGGCCTCTTCAAAGACGCCTTGCGCAACCTGGCCGAGCTTCACCGCAACGACGAGATCAACCCCGACAGCCCCAAATATAATTCGCAGTTCAACGCGGAGAACTGGCGGCTCGTCATGGTGCGCCCGCGCGTCAACAAGCGTATTTTCGAGTTGCGCCTCGTCTATAAAAACGTCGTCGCGGCCGAGCCCGTCTACCTGATGCCCCGCATGCGCATCACGCGCTTGAAAGACCCGGAGCTGGACAAGGACGACGCCGCGCGGCAGAAGAACAACAAGGCTTTCGCCACCCTGCTCTACAACGCGTTCTTCGACGGCGCGGACCTGAAGCCCTTCATCGCGCGCGACAAGAAGAGTTATGCGGACGCGCTCGCGGACTTCATCTCGGCCGTCGTCCACTACAACGACCCGCAAGACCCCAACATGCAGGCGAACTTCGCCGCGCTCCCGCACAACGCGCGGCTCGGCGGCGACGACGAACTGGACGAGAAGGGGCGTTACCTCAAGGGCGACGGCTGGGCCTTGGGCGTGATGAAAGTTGTGCCAGTCGAGCGCGGCGCACGGAGGTATCTGGCCTTCAGCAACCTCCCGATTGACGGCTTCGCGACGAGCATCAAGCCGACGCCCGACGGCGCGGCCTTCAGGCGCGTGCCCGCGCCCGCGTTCGACCCAAACAGCAAGTCGTTCGTCTCGGGCTTCGACAAGCTGGTTGACGTGGGGAACTTCTCCGCCATCCCGGACGACCACGACGCGAGCGGGGTCAAGCCCGCGATGATAGACTCGTCCATGTTCTCGCGCGACTTCAAGCTCAAGCACATGGTGGCGGAGACCAGTTTGCGCGACCCGCGCCGCCGCCTCTTCGAGGAACGCGGCATGACCTGCATACAGTGCCACGTTCGCAACTTCGACGAAGGAGACTATCTCAACCCCGGCGTGAAGAACCCGAAGGAGGGAAGCATTGGGACGACGCGCGACATCCCGCGCCTCTTCTTCGTCATCACGCCCGACGACGGCTTCCGCCCAGAGTTCTTCCGCCGCAACGAGGAAGAACAGGTCGGCAATCTCAAGGGCGTGCTGCGCGACTACCTCGACGTGAAGGTCAACCTCGAATCGCCCCTCGCCTCCGAGTGGCCCTTCAAGACTCGCGCCGGAAGAAGCTAAGAAAGATAGTGATAAGTGATAAGCGATGAGTGATAAGATAAAGATTCTTACTCATCACTTATCACTTATCACTTATCACTAAAGATATGGCAGTAGCTACACCCAGAGACCCAGCGACGCCGACGCGCAGCCTTCCCGTCGTGGCGAAGAAGAAGGCCGAGCCGGAGGTCGAGTGGTGGGTCGAGTGGCTCAAGTGGGCCGCGCTCGTCGTCTTCATCGCCGTGCCGACGTTCGCGCACACGCACATGATGGAGACGCTCGCCGGGCGCATCGTCTGGACGGTGGTCGTCGCAGGGATTCCGCTCTTCATCGTCCTCGTGGGCTATCACCGCTGGCGGCGCTTGTGCCCGCTCGCCTTCTTCGCGCAAATCCCCGTCCGCCTGAAGAGGCCCGGCATCAAGAAGGCCGGTCCCTGGCTCGAAGCAAACTATTACTACGTCTCGTTCACCATCTTCTTCTTCTCGCTCTGGGTCCGCCTGATTGCCACGAACGGCGACGGCCACGCCATCTCCGCTTTCTTCGTGATGATCGCGTTTGCGGCGCTCATCTTCGGCGCGTTCTACACGGGCAAGACCTGGTGCAACTACATCTGCCCGCTCTCCTTCATCGAGAAGATTTACACGGAGCCGCACGGACTGCGCGAGACCAAAAACTCGCAGTGCACCAAGTGCACGGCCTGCAAAAAATCCTGTCCCGACATCAACGAGGAGAACGGCTACTGGAAGGAATTGGACTCCGGCCCCAAGCGTTTCGTCTACTTCGCGTTCCCCGGCCTCGTCTTCGGCTTCTACTTCTACTACTACATGCAGGCGGGCAACTGGGCCTACTACTTTGACGGCCAGTGGACGAAGCAGGCTTACGTCATGCACTGGGCCTTCAAGCCCGGCTGGAACCCGGAGACCGCAGGGTTCTTCTTCTGGTGGGCCGTCCCGCGCGCGGCGGCCGCGATCCTGACGCTCGCCGCGTGTGGGCTCGCGAGCTACTTGTTGTTCTCATTCCTGGAGCGCCCCATCGGGAATTTCCTCAAGCGGCGCGACCCCGAAATCGAGCCGGGGCGCGTGCGCCACGTGATGTTCACCATCTGCGCGGCCGCAGCCTTCGTCACCTTCTACACCTTCGCCGGCGCGCCGACGCTCTGGAAAGCGCCGTGGGCCGTGCCGCACCTCTTCATCATCGTCGTCGTCCTGACGACCTCGCTTTATCTCGCGCGACGTATGCGCCGCCGGCAGGCGACGTTCGCAGAGGAGACGCTGGCGCGCAACGTCATCAAGCGTTGGGAGTGGACGGACAAGCCGCCGCGCGATCTGCACGACGCGTTCCTGATTCACAACATACGCACGCGCGAGAGCGCGAAGGGCGCGGCGCAGGTGATAGAGGTCTACAAGGAGGCCGTGCGCGAGGCGCTGGCGAACGGGTTCGTGACGCGCGAAGAGGTGCAGATGCTCGAATCCTTGCGCAACCAGTTGCAGATCAAACAGACTGACCACGACAAGGTGATGGCCGCGCTCGCCGAAGAGGAGCGCGCGATGTTCAACGACCCGTCAAAACAGATTTCCGCAGAGAAGCGCCTCCAACTCGAAACCTATCGCCACGCGCTCGAAAGCTATCTGGACCGCGTGCTCGCCGCCGAGGGCACTTACGACGACAGCTTCATAGTGCAGTTGCGTTCCGAATACCGCGTGACGAGGGAAGAGCACGCGGCCGTGCTCGACGATCTGCTGGGCGGGGACCGCGGCATGGCCTCGCGGCTCGCGGAGCAGGCGGCGGCCGTCGAGCGCGCCGCGCAGACCATACAGGCGCTGGAACTGTTTCCTTCGCCGACGCATGACTTCCTGCGCGATCTCTTGCATCGCCGCCGCTGCCGCGCCATTGACAGCCTGATTCGCGGCTTGAGTTTCATGATGGAGGGCGAGACGACTGAGGCCGTCCGCCAGGGGCTTGCCAGCTCCGAGGGGAGCGAGCGCGAGTCGGTCATGGAGCGATTGAACGCGGTCGTCACGCCGTCCATCGGCGAGCGCCTGGTCGCAGCCTACCGCGCGACCGCGCAGCTCGAATCGAGTTGGCCCACTTTGACCGAGATGCTGCACGCGCGCACGAGCAGCATTGACCCGCACATACGCGCGCTCGCGCTCTACGCCCTGGGCGAGCGCGGCGCGGCCGACGCAGAGACGCTCGCACGCATGACGGCGGACGAGCACGAACTGGTGCGCGAGACGGCGGCGCACTTGAGGGAGCGCGGCGGCGCAGACCCAGGCACGCACCGCCACCTGATTACCATCGAGAAGATGATCGCGCTGCGCTCGGCCCCTGTCTTCTCGAAGATCGGGCCGGAAGGTTTGGCGGAGTTGGCCCGCGCCAGCCGCGAGGACGAGTTCGGGCCGGGCGAAACGCTCTGCGTGGAGGGCGAGCCGGGCAACGAGGTCTTCATCCTGCTTGCGGGCGAGGTCAGGATTTTGAAAAAAGAGGGCGAGGGCGAGAGGTTCATCGGGGCGGAGAAGGCCGGCGGCTTTATAGGCGAGATGGCCGTGCTCGACCCAGCGCCGCGCTCGGCCACACTCGTCGCCGGGACCGATGGCACGCGCGCCCTGCGCCTCAACGGCGACGCCTTCCGTGCCGCCCTCGACCGCGACCCGACCATCGCCGCCAGCGTCATCCGCACGCTCGCGCAACGCCTGCGGCGTTAAGGGATGAGGGATGAGGGATGAGGGATGAAGTCAGAAAACCGTCAGGACTTGAAGCAGAGGACGAAGGCTTTCGCACTCCGCATCATCAGGCTTTACACTGCGCTCCCTAAAAGTCCTGAGGCGCAAGTCTTGGGCAAGCAGATACTACGTTCTGGCACATCTGTAGGGGCGCATTACCATGAGGCATGTCGTGCGAAATCAGATGCGGATTTTGTCAGTAAAGTAGAAGGAGGCTTGCAAGAGTTAGATGAGACAATTTACTGGTTAGAATTGCTGGGCGAAGCCAACATCTTCACAGAAGAACGACTCAAGCCGCTTCATCAAGAGGCAGAAGAGCTAATCTCGATGTTCGTAACAATAGTAAAAAACGTCAAGGTTAGAAGCAAAACAATCCCAGCGAAAGGTTCTTAACTTCATCCCT
>DATFCB010000167.1:0-6929 GCA_035253525.1 Pyrinomonadaceae bacterium
TTCCTGTTGGCCCTCGTCACCCTCCTCGCGCCCGCGGGCGCCCTCGGCGCAGACTTCAAGCGCGAGGTCGTCTACCAGATCATCACCGACCGCTTCTTCGACGGCTCGACCGCCAACAACAACCCGTCCCAGTCCTCCGGCCTCTACGACTCGACGAAGACGAACTGGCGCGCCTACTGGGGCGGCGACCTGCAAGGCATCCAGCAGAAGATGTCCTACCTGGCCGGCATGGGCGTGACAGCCATCTGGATTTCGCCGCCGGTTGACAACCTCAACGCCAACATCCCGGACGGCGGTGGCAACCCCACGGCCTCCTACCACGGCTACCAGGGCCGCGACTTCAAGCGCATCGAAGAGCACTTCGGCGACACGAGCAATTCGTGGACGCCGTTTGACAACCTGGTCACGGCCGCGCACGCCGCGGGCATCAAGGTGATAGTTGACTTCGCGCCCAACCACTCGACGCAGAACAACGCGGGCGAGTTCGGCGCGCTCTACGACAACGGCACGCTGCTGGGCAACTACACCAACGACACCAACAACTACTTCCACCACAACGCGGACATCTCGGGCGGCGGCTGGGACGACCGCTACCAGGTCCAGTACTACACGCTCTTCGGCCTCTCCGACGTTAATCAAGAGCACAGCACGATGGACGCCTACATGAAGGCTGCGGCCAATCTCTTCCAGCAACACGGCGCGGACGGCTTCCGCATTGACGCCGTCAAACACTTCGGCTGGGGCTGGCAGTACAGCTTCGCCAACGCCATCTACACCTACGGCGATAGCTTCCTCTTCGGCGAGTGGTATCAGGGCAACACTTCCGACCCGCTCTATCACGACTCGTACAAGTTCGCCAACAAGAGCGGCATCTCGCTCTTAGACTTCCCGCTCAACACTGCGATTCGGAGCGTCTTCGCCTCGAACGCTAACTTCTCGACCATTGACTCCGTGATTTCGCAGGAAGGCTCGAACTTCACCTGGAAGGATGACCTCGTCACCTTCATAGACAATCACGACATGGCGCGCTTTCTCTCCGTCAACAACAACAATAACCGGCTGCACCAGGCGATGGCCTTCGTCCTCACGTCGCGCGGCATCCCGTGCATCTACTACGGCACGGAGCAATACCTGCACGACGACACGAGCGGCGGCACTGACCCGTATAACCGGCCGCAGATGGTCAACTTTTCGACGAGCACGACCGCGTATCAGTTGACCAACAAGCTCTCCACGCTCCGGCGCAACAACCCCGCACTCGGCTACGGCTCGATGGCGCAGCGCTGGATTAACAACGACGTGTACATCTACGAAAGAAAGTTCTTCAACAGCGTCGTCCTCGTCGCCATCAACAAGAACGAGACTTCGTCTTACAACATCACCGGCCTGAACACGTCGCTCCCGGCCGGCAACTACTCAGACTACCTGACGGGCCTCATCGGCGGCTCAAGCATTACGGTCAGCTCAGGCTCCGGCGGCAACAACCCCGTCTCCAATTTCACGCTGCCCGCGCACACGGTCGCCGTCTGGCAGTACGTGGAGGGTCCGACCACGCCGCAGGTCGGCTCAATCGGGCCGACGCTGGGGCAACCGGGCGTCAAAGTCACCATCGGCGGCAAGGACTTCGGCTCGACAACCGGCACAGTTAAATTTGGCACAACGACGGCGACGGTCGTCTCCTGGTCGCCGACGAAGATCGTCGTCAACACGCCCTCCGTGACGAACGGCAACTACAACGTCACGGTCACGAACTCTTCGAGCCAGGTCTCGAACGGTATCCAGTACACCGTGCTGAAGGCCAAGATGATTCCCGTGACCTTCACCGTCTACAACGCGTCGCCGACCGTCACGGGCGATTACATCTTCCTGACCGGCGACACGGTCGAGCTGGGCAACTGGAGCACGACCTGGGACGGGGCGGTCGGGCCGATGCTGACGCCGAACTACCCGACCTGGTTTCTCAATGCGAGCGTGCCGGCCGGGCAGACGATTCAGTTCAAGTTCATCAAGATTGCCGCCAACGGCTCCGTCACCTGGGAGGCCGGTTCAAATCACAGTTACAATGTGCCGTCGAGCGGCGTCGGGTTCGTCAACGTCAACTGGCAGTATTAGAGCTGCCCTTTCAACATCCTTCGCGGTTCTTTTGCGCCTTTGCGTCTTTGCGTGAGAAAATCAGCCTCACGCAAAGGCGCAAAGGCGCGAAGGGTTGAATCAAGATGAAGCGGCTCTCGGTCGTTATCTGTCTCCTTCTGATGTCGGGCTTTCAGGTTCGGCATGACCAAGCCTGCCTGGCACAATCTCAGACCACGCCCGCCGCCAGGCCCGCGCCCAAGACGAAGGCCGAAATGCTGAAGAAATACGTCGGCCGTTACAGCCTTGAGGTCGGCATCATTCCCATCTCCACGCTCGACGTGACGCTTGAAGGCGAAACGCTCTGGGTCAAGCCTTCGGTCGTCAAAAAACGAAAGCTCTTACAGAAAACGCGCTCTCGCTTCCTGGACGAAGTCGAAGGCACCAGCTACGTCTTCAACAAAGACGCGGACGGCAACTACTCCTCGCTCACCTTCGAGTACGAGGGCAGCCAGTACACCGCGCAGCGCGTCGTGCTGCCCTCGCCGAATCTCAAAGGGAACACGACTTTCCGCCTACAGGGCTACGCGGACGCGAGCATCGTCGCGCTCGCCGGCACATTCAACAACTGGGACCAGTCGCAGCTCGTCTGCAACCACGAGGGCGCTGAGTGGGTCTGCCGCGTTGACCTTGAGCCGGGCGAGTACGCTTACAAATTCATCGTTGACGGCAACTGGGTCTTGGACCCGAACAACCCGAACACCGTCGAGGACGAGGCAGGCAACACCAACAACGTGCTCGTCAAAAAGTAGAATTGGCACACATGAAGAAAGAACAACTGACGGACCTGGACCGACTCGCTGTGCGCGAGCGCCCGGAGGGGCAGCCCATCATGCATCAGGACTGGGGCAAGCTCCTCTTCATGCACTGGCGCATGGACGAGGGGACCTTGCGTCCGCTCATCCCTGAGCGGCTGACGATTGACACCTTCGACGGCTCCGCCTGGGTCGCCATCACGCCGTTCACGATGTGGGACATACGCGCCTTCCCGCCGTACCTCCCACCCGTGCCCGGTTTGAGCAGCATGCACGAGCTGAACGTGCGCACCTACGTTCACCTGGACAAAGTTCCCGGCGTCTGGTTCTTCTCGCTCGACGCCAACAGCTCCGTGGCCGTGACGACCGCGCGCATGTTCTTTCACCTCCCTTACTACACCGCCGAGATGAGTCTTGAGCAGGAGGAGGCGACCATCATCTATTCTTCGCGGCGCACGGAACGGGACGCGCCCGCGGCGGAACTCGACGCGACCTGGCAGACAGGAGAAAAGCTCCCTTACTCATACCCTGGCTCGCTGGAATTTTTCCTGACCGAGCGCTACTGCCTTTACGCGGCGCACAAACAGAAGCTCTACCGCGCTCGAATCCATCACGAGCCCTGGCCGCTTCAGAAAGCCTCGCTCTCATCACTCGACTCGACCATGCTCGAATCTCAAGGCATCCCGACGCCGAAGGGCGCGCCGCTCCTACACTATGCCGAAGAGATTAGCGTGGACATCTGGCCGATAGCGGAATGCTGAACCGACAATTGAGGAAGAAGGCCGCCAGGATAAGGACAGTCACGGCGGCCTTCTCGTTAAACGTCTGGCCGGAAAGCAAAGGGGCTAGGAAACCCCTTTGGGCCAATTTCCGGCCGGACGTTGCGCGGGGTGAGGAGTTGCAATCACGGGCTGACGTGAAATTCAGGCACACTTCGCCCGACACGAGGACGCCCTGAGCACTCGCCTGATTTCACGGATACTGAGAGGTCTGGAGCACGAGAAGGAAGGGCTTCTCGTCAACTCAGCACATTATTATCGGGAGCAATAATCCGGGAGCAAGAATTGTGATCGGGAGTAAGGAACGGGCGCAGAGTACACCCGCGCGTGGGGCCTGTCAATCTAAATTTTTGTCCTCGATTTTTGCTATAGAAAATGAAGAAGCGAGGGCGAAAGTCGCACCTTCACCTGCCCGCTTTTCGCCTGACAAGAAATCTGTAGTTATTTAAATCACATAAACTTAAGGACTGCCGTCTCGCTGCCCGCTGATGTGCCGCTCGACTAAATCGGCGAGCCGATTAAGGCGTTCGTCTGTCTGCTTAAGGCGCTCGTCTGTCTGCTTGAATCGCTCGTCCGTCTGCCTGAATCGCTGATCTGTCTCCTCGGCGAGCCGATTCAACCGCTCGTCGGTTAGCCTGAGCCTTTCATTAAAACGCTCTTCACTTTGCCTGAGCATCTCCTTAAAACGCTCGTCGCTTTGTGCGAGCCTTTCGCTTAAGCGCTCGTCGGTTCGCGTGAGCTTTTCTGACAAAGCTTGAATCGCAGTGAGGGCAATTTGGATGAACTCTGATTGAGTCTCAGCGTAAGCTTGCAACCTAGCTTCAGTGTTCGCTTGGCTCTGTAGCAGGAATTCTATGGCCCGCTCCATCTCTTCGCCTGTCATTCCTCGTCCCCTTTCTTCTTGAGCTGGCGCTCGACTGTTTCAAGCGTCAGTTGAGATGTAGGGTGGCAAGCGCAGACTATTACCGGGCGGGGTTGAATGTCAATTAGTCCGTTCTGAATTTCACTTCTGCAATCTTCCCAGCGGGCCGTCCGGGTCAATCACATCCTGGAGGGCGCTCAGGGGGATGACGACTTCGTGCGGGCCGGCGGCGTAGGAGGCGACCTGGTAGGGGTCGAAGTTGATTTCGAGACCTTTGGGAGAGAGATTCCAGCTTCTGTAATTCTCCTCCTTCGGGCCTGCGCCTTCGCGAATCCAGTCGGTGTCCGGGTCATCGCCGGACATCTCTCCGCGGATCTGCTCGGCGAGGTCTTTGATGGCGTAGTCGGAGATGACCTTCAGGTAATCAGAGTTCGGTTTGAAGAGGTCCGCGAGTTTCAGTTCTTTGCCCGCGCGCAGGTCGTAGTTGAAGGTAATTGTGTTGTGATTCGGGTGGGCCGCGCCCTCGCCGTAGGTGCTGATGCCGAAGGCTACGCTGACCAGATCGTTCGTCGCGAGAGTGACGACGTACGATGAATCGTAATAGCTCCCCGCGGAACCCATGGGCTTTTCGTAGGTTTTAAAATTGCTCCTGAATTCGGTGACTCCGCTCGTGACCATCTTCAACAGTTCGCGGTTCATTTTAGCCAGGCGCGGGTCACGGGCAGCGCCGGCGGCCTGCGGGTAGCGGGCTTTGACCGTGTACCTGAAACGCTTGTTGGCCGCTCTTATCTGCCTGGGCACGAATTTGACTGCCGCGCCGCCGCGTTGCGAGGCATAAGAGATGGCGGAGGCCGGGGCCGCCGCAACGATGCCGCCCACGACGAGCGCGATTGAAATGATTGCCGGAAAAAATCTCCTCATGTTTGTCCCCTGCTGATTATTCTTTACCGCCCGCGTCATACGGGCCTTTCGGGCGGCGGCACGACGGCCGTGAACTCCTGGCCGAAGCGGCGCGCGTAACCGTTAGTCAACTCCTCGACGCGCTCAAGCCGTGGCGAGCGGACGACGAGGCCGACGTGGTAACTCCGCTTGACGCGATAGACGATCTCCTCGTCCGTGTAGCCTGCGGTATCGGGCTCCTCCTGACGCGCCAGCGAGAGTACGATGCCGCCGTACTCCTTGCGCGGCTTCGGCAGCTCGTAAGAATTGCCGCCGCGCGACAGCTCAATTTTGGCCCACTCGCGCCAGATGTTGATCCCACTCGCCGCCTCCAAACTCTCCGCGATGTACGCGCCGCCGACGCGCGACGCGATCTCCAGAAAGTAGAACTCGCCGTCCGCCGCGCTCTTGATAAATTCGGCGTGCGTCGCGCCGTGCGTTAGACCGAACGCGGCGATTAATTTGCGGTTGAGCTTGAGCAGTTTCCGCTCGTCAGCGGAGCCGTGTTTGACGGTGCGCGAGATGAAGACGCCGCCCTGATGCGTCACGTCCATGGGGGGCCGCCCGTAGCCGCTCGCGCCCGCGAAGACCACGCGCCCGTTGCTGACGAGCGAGTCAACGTGGAAGACTTCGCCCGCGACGTAACGTTCAAGCAAATAATAAGGCGAGCGCTCGCGCAAATTCTCGCGCGCGTCCAGCTCGTCAATCGTACGCCAGACGCGCTCCGAGTCTTCCAGTTTCTTGATGCCTATGGCCGACACGTCAGAGCGCGGCTTCATCACCCACGGCGTGGGCACGCGCCCCATGTATTGGCCCAGTTCCTCATAGTTGAGCACGTGCACGAAGTCCGGCACGGGAATCCCCGCCGCCCGCGCCCTGACGCGCATCGCCAGCTTGTCGCGGTAGACGCGCGCCTCCGAACTCGTCATCCCGTCGAGGCAGAGCTGTTCGCGTATGAGCCCGGCGTTGATCACGTCGAACTCTTCGAGGGCGGCGACGAGGTCTATCTTCTGCGGCCGCCCGAGCTGGCTGACCGCGTAGACGTAAAGCTCCGGCGGGGCGTCGTTCGGCACGACGATGATGTCATCGAGGCTCTCGCGCGGCCAGTCTTCCTGCAAGAGCTTCTCACGCGTGACGAGGATGACACGCGCGCCCTGTTGCTTGCACTCGCGCATGAACTCTGCGCCCTTGAAGTAGCTCGCCAGGCAGACAATTGTCCGCTGGCGCGCGTCCTGTTCGCTCATTAGCCCTCCGCCTCCCTACTCGTCGCCAGCGTCCGTCTGCACGCCTGTGCCCGTTCTCGGTCCTAAAACCGTGCTCATTCCGGCATTCTCTTCCACGCCCGTCGGCGCGTCCGGCTCGCTCGCCTCGCCCCGCTCCTCCTCGCGCTCCGGCTCCTCGCTAACGTCGCCCTGATTTTTCATCTCCATCTATCATCCCTCGAATCGCGTTTCAAAACTCAAG
>DATFCB010000168.1:0-4694 GCA_035253525.1 Pyrinomonadaceae bacterium
CTCTCTGGCCTGCAAGGGGAGCGGCCCGGGCGGCGGCGCAGTCCGCCTCAACGGCATGGGCGCGACCTTCCCCAAGCCGATTTACGACAAGTGGGTGAGCGAGTACGGCAAGGCCAACCAGAACGTCCAGATCGACTACCAGTCGCAAGGCTCCGGCGCGGGCATCAAGGGCATACAGGCGCAGACGGTTGACTTCGGCGCGTCGGACGCGCCGATGAGCGACGCGGACCTCAAAGCCGCCCCCGCTGAAATCCTGCACGTCCCGACAGTGCTCGGCGCGGTCGTCATCACCTACAACCTCTCGGGCGTCTCCAGGCCCTTGCAGTTCTCCCCCGAAACGCTCGCGGACATCTTCCTCGGCAAGGTCAAGCGCTGGGACGACGCGAAGATTAAGGCCGACAACGAGGGCGTTCAGCTCCCGGCCGAAGAGATACGCGTCGTCTACCGCGCGGACGCCAGCGGCACGTCCGCCGTCTTCACGGAATACCTCTCGGCAATCAGCCCCGTGTGGAAGACGAGTGTCGGCGCGGACAAGTCGCCCAAGTGGCCCGTCGGCCAGGGCGGCAAGGGCAACGAGGGCGTGATGGGCCAAATCAAGCAGCAGCCGAACACGCTCGGCTATACGGAGTTGACCTACGCCCTCAACGCCAAGCTGCCCGTAGCGCGCGTCAAGAACAGCGCGGGCAAGTTCGTCGAGCCGACGCTCGACGGCATCACGGCCGCCGCCGCCGAATCAGTCTCCAAGACGCCCCCAGACCTTCGCGTCTCAATCGTCAACGCGGCGGGCGAGACCGCCTACCCGATTTCCAGCTACACCTACCTTCTCGTTTACAAAGACCAGAAGGACGCGGGCAAAGGCAAGGCGCTGGCGGACTATCTCTGGTGGGCCATTCACGACGGGGAGAAGTTCGCGCGCGACTTACAATACGCGCCGCTCCCGCCCGACATCGTCAAGCGCGCCGAGGAGAAGATCAACTCCATGACCTCCGGCGGGAAGCCGCTCCGGCAATAAAATGAACAAAAGACACGGAGACACGGAGACACGGAGACGCGGCGAGAAAGCTCAAGCGACTGTGCTACGGCGTCGCTGTTTCCCCGCGTCTCCGCGTCTCCGCGTCTCCGTGTCATCCCCTTCTTTATGAACGTCCCGCTGCCCAAATCGCCATCGCCCGCCGACGAGTACGGGGCGCGTGTGCGCCGTTGGGACTGGCGGCGTGCGCTCGCGCCGACGGGCAGCACGGGCGACGCCATCTTCCGCAGCCTGCTCTTCCTGAGCGCGCTCATCATCCTCCTGATAGTCGGCTCGATGATCGCGGCGATGTACTCTAACTCGCGCCTTTCCATCGGCCAGTTCGGGTGGGGATTCCTGACGGGGCGCGAGTGGAACCCCGTCCGGCAGGAGTTCGGCGCGCTGCCCTTCATCTACGGCACGGTGATGTCTTCCATCATCGCGCTCGTCATCGCCGTCCCGCTCTCTCTGGGCGTCGCCATCTTCCTGGTCGAGCAGGCCCCGGCGCGTATCGCGCGCCCCGTAGGCTTCCTCGTGGAGCTTTTGGCCTCCATCCCCTCCGTCGTCTACGGCCTCTGGGGAATCTTCGTCCTCGCGCCTTTCCTGCGCGAATATGTTGAGCCGGGACTGGCGAAGACGTTCGGCTTCCTGCCGCTCTTTCAGGGCACGCCGACCGGCATAGGTCTTTTCACGGGCGGCATCATCCTCGCCATCATGATTACGCCGATCATCTCGGCCGTCGTGCGCGACGTGCTCATCGCTGTGCCAGTTTCGCAGCGCGAGGCGGCGCTCGCTCTCGGCGCGACCAAGTGGGAGACGACGCGCGTCGTCCTGGCGAACGCTTCTTCCGGCATCGCGGGCGCGATCATTCTCGGCCTGGGTCGCGCCATCGGCGAGACGATGGCCGTGACGATGGTCATCGGCAACCGCGCGGAAATCTCCGCCTCGCTCTTCGAGCCCAGCTACACCATCGCCTCTGTCATCGCCAACGAGTTGAAGGAGGCGACCAACGACCTGCAAATCAGCGCGCTCATCGAAATCGGACTGGTGCTGTTTCTGGTGACTTTCCTCGTCAACGGCGCGGCCAAGCTCCTCGTCTGGAGCGTGACGCGCGGGACGAGCGGCACGGCGGGGGCGGCCTAGATGATGGAAGACGTGCTGAAAGAACTGTCACCGCCCGCGCCGATGAAGAAGGGTCGTCGCAAGGCGACGAGTGCCGTCATGACGACTCTGACGGCCGTCTGCGCCCTGATCGCCGTCGTGATTCTCCTGCTTATCTTAGGCTACATCGCTTACCAGGGTGTGGCGGCCATCAACTGGCAGTTTTTGACGACCGAGTACAGGCCGCTTGGCGAAGGCGGCGGCATAGGCCACGCCATCCTCGGCTCTTTGATTCTGCTCTCTCTCGCCTCCGTCATCGGCCTGCCCATAGGCATCGCGTGCGGGATTTATCTGGCGGAGTTCGGCGCGGGCTGGTTCGGGCAGACCGTGCGCTTCGTGACGGACACGCTGACGGGAGTGCCTTCGATCATCGTCGGCGTCTTCGTCTACACGCTGCTCGTGCTGCCGACGAAACAATACTCGGCGTTCGCGGGCGGCGTGGCGCTGTCTCTGGTGATGATTCCGATTGTGGCGCGCACGACCGAGGAGATGATTCGCTTAGTGCCGACGAGTCTGCGCGAGGGGGCGCTGGCGCTCGGCGCTCCGCAGTGGCGTGTGACGCTTGGCGTGGTGCTCCCGGCCGCCGCTTCGGGCATCGCCACGGGCGCGATGCTCGCCATCGCGCGCGTCTCGGGCGAGACCGCCCCGCTGCTCCTGACGGTGCTGGGCAGCCGCTTCTTCAACTGGTATCTCGACCAGCCGATGGCAAGCTTGACCGTCGAGATATACAATAACGCCATCTCGGCTTACGAAGAGGAGAACGCCAAGGCATGGGCCGCCACGCTCGTCCTGATGACGCTCATCCTCGCCATCAACGTCATCGTACGCTTCTTTACGAGGAAAAAGGTCTGAGGATAAGTTTCAAGTTAAATGCTTAGAACCTGAAACCTGAAACCTGAAACCTTTACGATGTCCATGCCGACTGAAATAACTGCGCCGAAGCCCTTCGTGCCCGAAGCGCGCGCGGGCGAGGCGAGGCCGCCTGACGCGGACGCCGGGGCGGCGAAGATCAGCGTCCGCGACCTGAACTTTTTCTACGGGCGCGCGCAGGCGCTGCACAACATTTGGCTCGACATCCCCGAACGGATGGTGATGGCGTTCATAGGGCCTTCGGGCTGCGGCAAGTCAACTTTCCTGCGCACGCTCAACCGCATGAACGACACGATTCCGGGGACGCGCGTCGCGGGCCGCGTTGACATAGACGCGCAGGACATTTACGCCCCCGGAACGGACGTGGTCGAGTTGCGCCGCAAGGTCGGGATGGTCTTCCAGAAGTCTAACCCGTTCCCGAAATCCATCTTCGATAACGTCGCCTACGGCCTCCGCATCAACCGCATGGCGGAGAACAAGACCGACCTGGCCGGGCGCGTCGAGAAAGCGCTCGCCGACGCCGCGCTCTGGCCCGAAGTTAAAGACCGCCTGAAGTCCTCCGCCCTCGGACTTTCGGGCGGACAGCAGCAGCGCCTGTGCATCGCGCGCGCGCTCGCCGTCCAGCCGGAAGTCGTCCTGATGGACGAGCCGGCCTCGGCGCTCGACCCCATCGCGACGCAGAAGATCGAGGAGCTGATCGTCGAGCTGAAAAAGGACTACACCATCGTCATCGTCACACACAACATGCAGCAGGCCGCGCGCGTCTCTGACCGGACGGCCTTTTTCTGGCTCGGCAAGCTCATCGAGGTCAACGACACCGAGAAGATGTTCACCAACCCCGACCAGAAGCTGACGGAGGATTACATCACGGGGAGGTTCGGCTAGGGCAGTGGTCGGTGGTCAGGTGAAGACAACTGGCTTTTAACTGACCACTGACCACCGACCACTGACCACTGAATTATGGAACAACACAGAAGACTCGACCGCGAGTTGGATCACCTGCGGGACCGTCTGCTGCTTCTGGGGGGCGAGACGGAGCGGGCGCTTCAACGCGCCATTTACGCGCTGGTCGAGCGCGACAGCGAAACCGCGAAGGCGGTCCTGAGGGACGACGACATCGTGGACCGCCTCGAAGTCGAGATTGACCGGCTCTGCGTGGACATTATCGCCTTGCGCCAGCCCGCCGCGCGCGACCTGCGCTTCGTCATCTCGGTCGCCAAGATCACGCCGATTCTGGAGCGCATCGCCGACCACGCGTGCAACATCGCGCGCGCCGTCATTGACCTCAACGACGAGCCGCAGCTTCAAAGCTACGTTGACCTGTCGCGGATGGCGGACCATGCGTCCGAGATGCTGCACTCCTCGCTCGACGCCTTCACCACGCACGACGCCGCGGCGGCGCGCGAGCTTATCGCCCGCGACGACGAGATAGACGAAATCTACAACCGTGTCTTTCACGACCTGATTGACTTGATGGTGGCCGACCCGGCGACGACCCGCAGCGCCGCCCGCCTGCTCTTCGTCGCCAAGCACATCGAGCGCATCGCCGACTACGTCACGGACATCTGCGAGCTGACGGTTTACATGGCACAAGCCGAGTTCATCAAGCACAGCTACTGACGAAGGGATGAGGGATGAGGGATGAGGGATGAAG
>DATFCB010000169.1:0-2014 GCA_035253525.1 Pyrinomonadaceae bacterium
CGAAGCCTTGTAAAGCGCCTCTATGATTTCAAAATCCGTCAGGCGGTTAATCTTGGCAGCGATGCGCGCGGGGCGTCCGGCGAGCGCGTGCTCCGTCTCACGCTCTATCAGCGCCATCATGCGCTCGCGCAGGTTGACGGGCGCGACCAGCAGTTGACGATACTTTTTCTGCCGCGAGTAGCCCGTCAGGAAGTTGAACAACTCGGAGGCGTCCGCGCCGATCTCCTCGTTGGCGGTCAGGAGGCCGAGGTCCGTGTAGAAGTTGGACGTGACGGGGTTGTAGTTGCCCGTGGCGATATGCACGTAGCGTTTAAGGTCGTCCTCCTCGCGGCGGATGACGAGCGCGACCTTGGAGTGGACTTTCAGGCCGACGACGCCGTAGACGACGTGGACGCCTGCCTCTTCGAGCCTTTTGGCCCACTCGATGTTGTGCTCCTCGTCAAAGCGCGCCTTGATCTCGACAATCGCCGTCACCTGCTTGCCGGCTTCGGCGGCCTCTATCAAGGACTGCGGGATGGGCGAGTTCGCGCCCGTGCGATAAAGGCACATCTTGATGGCGAGCACGTCCGGGTCTTTCGCCGCCGCGTCAATGAATTTGACGACCGTCGAATAAGAGGTGTACGGGTGATGCAGCAGCGCGTCGCGCCGCTTGATAACGTCGAAGATTGACCCTTCGTTCTTGATGAAGTCAGGCACAGTAATCTTGACTGGCTTGTCCTTCAGGTCCGGCCGGTCGAGGCCGTAGAGCTTCATCAGGTCGTCAACGCGAAGGGGGCCGTCCACGACGTACACGTCGTCCGCCGTCAGTTCCAGCTCCTTCGTCAGGTAGCGGACCATGAACTCCGGCATCCCCTTGGAGACTTCCAGGCGCACGGCCGAGCCGAAGCGCCGCTTGCGCAGGGTCTGTTCGATGGCCTTCAAAAGGTCCGCAGCCTTGTCCTCGCGGACCTCAATGTCTGCGTCGCGCGTGACGCGGAAGACGTGGCTCTGGCTGACCTGCATGCGCGGGAAGAGCGCGTAGGCGTTGGCCGCAATCAACTCTTCCAGGAGCACGTAACGTGTGCCAGTTTTGCCGACCTTGACCAGCCGTGGCATGAGCGGCGGGACCTTGATGCGCGCAAACCGCGCCTCGACGCCGCCCGTCAGCGAGCGCGTGATGCCGTGCTCGGGGACGGGCTCGACCATCAGGCCGAGGTTGAGGCTGAGGCCGGAGATGTATGGGAACGGGTGCGCAGAGTCAACGGCCTGCGGCGTCAGCACCGGAAACACGTCTTCCGTGAAAGTATCGTCCACGAGCCGGCGCTCGTCTTCCGAGAGCGAGTCGTAGGCGACGACCTCTATGCCTTCGTCTTTTAGCTGCGGCAGCACCTCTTCGCGCAGGCAGCGCATCTGCTCGTCGAACATCGGGCGCAGCCGCTCCTTAATCGCGCGGAGTTGTTCCGTGATGGTCATGCCGTCGGGCGAGAGTTCCGTCACGTCCTCTTCGAGCGCTTCCTTGAGGCCCGAGACGCGGATCATGAAAAGCTCGTCCAGGTTGGTCGAGAAGATGGAGAGGAACTTGAGTCGTTCGAGCAGCGGCTGACTCTTATCGAGCGCCTCTTCGAGCACGCGACGGTGGAATTCGAGCAGGCTCAGCTCGCGGTTGAAAAGAAACTCCGGCCCGGACAGCTTCGGCGGCAGTGTCGTCTGCGGGGCTTCGTCGCCGCTCGGCTCGTCTGTCAGAAATTGCTTGCTCTCGCCTATAGTCATTCGGTTGCGAAGAAAACCCTCAACGATTTTGAAATCTGCCGAAGCCGGCCGGGGGACGCCGCCAAAGCCTGAGTCTTAAAAGCGAGCCCGCGCGTAGCCTTCCCCGTCCCGCGGGATCAAAAAGAGCCTCGGCCCGGATTACTCAATAACGACCAGCGGGAGAGAAGTATTTGCCTCGACTCCTATTGTAGTTTAGCAATCACCATTCCCCAAATGCATTTTATGGCCGGGAAAGCCAAAACAGACATTTTTCAATCACTCAACC
>DATFCB010000170.1:0-7449 GCA_035253525.1 Pyrinomonadaceae bacterium
GTTTTTACTTATCACTTATCACTCATCACTTATCACTTAATTTTGGGAGCTTGAAGGCGCGCCAGGCGTTGAAGGCTGTCTGTTGGTCCGCGTCGGCCGGGGGGTTGACGAGAGTGAGATGGCTGCAATCGGCGCGGCCGCGGACGCGGAGCATGGGCCTTTCGCGGTTCGTGGTCTGGTTGGTGACGAAGCGCACGATGAAGCCGACGCGCGGCTCGTCGGACGTGTTCGGGTTCGACCCGTGTACGATGTTGCTGTGGTGCAGCGACATCTCGCCCGGCCGCAAGGTCAGGTCTACGGCCTCCGTTTCGTCCACAGCCATCTCGACACGCTCGCCGCGCCTGTTCAGAAGATTGGGGTCGTCGCGTATGATTTGATGATCCATCAGGCCCCGCTTGTGCGAGCCTGGGACGACGCGCACGCAGCCATTGGCGCGCACGCTCGGCGTGAGCGCGATCCACGCGGAGGTCGAAGGCGTCAGGTGCCAGCCCGAGTAAACGCTGTCCTGATGCCAGGAGACGTAGCTCGAATCCCGTGGCGGCTTGTAGAAGACGACAGTCGCTTCCACCAGGATGTCGGAGCCCAACACGCCTTCGACCGCGTCGAGGAGCGCGTCGTGCGTGACCAACTGGTAAGCCCAGTCGAAAAATAGGTGCAGGTTATCGAACCGTTTGAGCGCGCCCGCCCCGCACTTGTCCGAGAGCGAATCGAGCGCGTCGCGGAACCGCGCGGCCTCGTCAGCCGAAAACACGCGTACGGGGAAGACGACGCCGTCGCGTTCGTACTGTTCACGTTGCTGCCTGGTGAGTCCGGCGGTCACGGCCGCGCACCCTCCTCACGAGCGATGGGCCAAAACGAGGCGGTAAGGAAAACGCGCGCATTGTAGCACCGCGCGCCGGATAAGAGAACAGAAACAGCTTGACAGTTCATGGCGACCGGCATAGATTCTGACAGACCTTGTTGAGATGTTCCGTAGCGTCCAGACTACGCTACCTCACGAATTTATTCTTGCCGGAAGACTTCAGTTTTGAGCAGCCAGTTTCATCACGGAGAATCATGAGGAGTCAGAAGTCTCGCGCGCGCACAGTCTGTGAAATGAAAACCCGCTCGACAATCATGTTCGTCAAGCTTGCGTTAATTCTCGTCTCGCTCGTCGCCGTCAGTTCTCCGCGAGTCTGCGCGCAGCAGGACGCGCCGCAGCGCTATACACGCGAGGGCGTCCGCATCGAATTCGAGATGGAGCCCGTGGCGCGAGGCCGTGGCTTGATGGAGGGCGCGGAGGCGACCGTCAGGTTTAAGATAACGGACCAGACTGCGGGCAAGGCTGTCACTAACCTGCGGCCCGCCGCGTGGATTGATCTTCGCGGGGGAGAGAAAGCGACGGACGAGCGTGGATGCCGCGAGAAAATCCAGTCGTTCCTACAGGCGAGCTTGAGCGACCGCCCGGACATAGACCTCAACTCTTATTTCATACTGGCGCTGAACCAGGAGCCTAACATCTCCGTCATAGACCCCTTGTCCGGCTTCGGCACGACCAAGCTCTACACGCTGGTCGCACTCGCAAGCCCCGGCGAGGACTGGGTCCTGAGCGGCGACAAAAAGCGGCTCTACGTTTCCATGCCGCTCGCGGGCCAGGTCGCGGTCGTTGACACGGTCACCTGGAAAGTCGTCTCGAATGTCGCGGCCGGAACGAGGCCGACGCGCCTCGCCTTGCAGCACGACGAGAAATATCTCTGGGTCGGGGACGACGGCGACGACAAGACGCCAGGGGGCGTCGCCGCGATTGACACGACCGCGCTGAAGGCCGTGGCCCAAATCAACACGGGCGCGGGCCATCACGAAATCGCTCTCACGGACGACGACCGCTACGCCTTCGTGACGAACCGCGTGGCGGGGACGCTCTCCGTGATTGACGTGCGCGGGCTCAGTAAAGTCAAAGACCTTAAGACGGGCGCGTCGCCATCGGCCGTCGCCTTCTCGTCGCTCGGCAAGACCGTTTACGTGGCCCACGAGACGGACGGGACGATAGCGGCGGTGGGCGGAGCGGGCCACGAAATTCTGGCACAGATGAAAGCACGGCCGGGCGTCGGCGCGCTCGGTTTCGCGCCGGGAGGCCGCTTCGGCTTCGCTGTCAACGGCGCGGCCAACGCGGTCCACATCTTCGACGTTTCCACGAACCGACTGGCCTACAACGTGCCCGTCGGCCCGAGGCCCGACCAACTCACTTTCACCAAAGACTTCGCCTACGTGCGTTCGACGGGCAGCGAGTTCGTCAGCATGATTAAGATTTCGGGAATCGGCGACCGAGGGTATGAGCCGGCCGTCAACCGCTTCCCGGCGGGCCAGCGCGCGCCGCAGGAGTCGCTCGCCACCTCGCACGCCGCATCCGTCGTCCAGGCCCCGGAGTCGGGCGCGGTGCTCGTGGCGAACCCGGCCGATAAGATGATCTACTTCTACACGGAGGGCATGGCCGCGCCGATGGGCAATTTCCAGAACTACAAGCGCGCCCCGCGCGCCGTGCTCGTCCTCAACAACAGTCTGGCCGAGACCTCGCCCGGCGTTTACACGACCACCGTCAGGTTCAACGGCCACGGCCACTACGACGTGCCCTTCTTGCTCGACTCGCCGCGCATCGTCAACTGCTTCAGCGTCACGGTCGCGGAGAACCCGGACCTGCCGAAGAAGAAAGATGTCCCCATCCGCGTCGAGCCGCTTTTGACGGACACGGTCATGCGCGTCGGCGAGAGCTATCAACTGCGCTTTCGCGTGATGGACTCGGCCACGAACCAACCGAAAGCGGTCCAGGACATGGGCGTGCTCGTCTTCCTCGCGCCGGGCATCTGGCAGCAGCGCGAGTGGGCCAAGACGGTCGGCGAGGGCGTCTACGAGATGACCTTCGTCCCGCCCAACGAGGGCGTTTACTACGTCTACTTCCAGGCCCCCTCGCTCGGAGTCCGGTTCAACCAGATTCCCTTCATCACCCTGCAAGCGGTGAGGGCGGGCGCGTCGTCCGAGGAGAAATAGATGAGGAAAACACTCATGAAAAAGCTGCCCAATTGGCACATAATGATTCTCGCCGCGACGGCCGTCCTGCTTTTCTGCGGCTCGCGGGCCGCGGCTCAGGACGGCAGGCAGCAGGCGTCGCAGAAGTATTTCACGGACGTTGTGCTCGTCAATCAGAACGCCGAGAAGATGCGTCTCTACACGGACTTGCTCAAAGACAAGGTGGTCGTCATCAACTTCTTCTTCGCCACCTGCCAGGGCACTTGCCTGCCCATGAACCGCAACATGCAAAAGGTCCAGGACATCTTCGGCGACCGCCTCGGGAAAGACGCTTACATCATCTCCATCAGCGTTGACCCGACCGTGGACACGCCCGCGCGCCTCAAGGAGTACGCGGGTAAGATGAGCGCGCGCCCCGGCTGGTACTTCATCACGGGCGACAAGGCGAACGTCGAGTTCGCGCTGAAAAAGCTGGGCCAGTATGTAGAGAACAGGGAAGACCACACCAACATCATCCTCATCGGCAACGAGCGCACGGGGCTCTGGAAAAAAGCCTTCGGCCTGGCGAAGAGCGACGACCTGAACAAAGTCGTCGAAAGCGTCCTGAACGATCAACCGACCGTCGGTAAATAAAAGTCTTGCGTTTAAGTCGCACCACAAAGCTGCGCGCCGCTGCGATCTGCCTGACTTTGGTGGCGGGTCTCTTAGTGGCGCGTCCTTTCACACGGGGCGTGACGGCCCAGGCGTTTCTGGCACAGGAAGCGACCGCGCCCACTGCGGCTACGGGGCTGACGCCGCAGGAAAAGCGCGGGAAGCAGATTTACGTGCAGGGCACCACCGCGGCGGGGCGCGAAGTCCTGGCCTACGTCGGCGACGCCTCGATTGAAGTGCCGGGCAGCACTTTGCCCTGTGCCAATTGTCACGGGCTGGACGGGCAGGGGAAGCCGGAGGGCGGCGTCATCCCGACGAACATTTCATGGGAAGCCCTGACCAAGCCTTACGAGGTGACTCAACTGAGCGGGCGCAAGCGGCCGCCCTACACCGAGCGCGCCCTGGAGCTGGCGATGACGCGCGGGCTAGACCCGGCGGGCAACAAGCTGCACGTAGCCATGCCGCGTTACCAGATGGCGCGCGAGGACATGGCAGACCTCGTCGCTTACCTGAAGCGCGTGGGCCAGGACCGCGACCCCGGCCTGACCGAGAAGAGCATCACCGTCGGGACGATTGTGCCGGTCAAGGGAGAACTGGCCGGCGTGGGCCAGGCCATCAGGGCCGCGCTGACGGCTTACTTCGACGAGGTCAACGGCCGCGGCGGAATCTACAACCGCAAGGTCGAGCTGAAATTCATAGAGACGGCGGAGACGCCCGCGGCCACGGCCGCGAATCTCCGGCGCTCTCTTCAGGACGAGCAGGTCTTCGTCCTCGTGAGCGCCTTCACCGCCGGGGCCGACAGGGAAATCGCCGCGCTCGCCGACGAACTGGGCGTGCCCGTAATTGGCCCATTGACGCTCTCGCCGCAGACGGGCCGCCCTTTGAACCGTCACGTCTTTTACTTGCTGTCGGGGATGGAGGAGCAGGCACGCGCGCTCGTCAACTACGCTTCTCAGAAAGCGCAAGGCGATAAGGCGGGCGTGCTGGTCGTCTACCCCGAGAATGAACTCAACGCGGGCGTGGTCGCGGCCGTCAAAGACCAGTGCCAGAAAAACGCGTGTGGCCCAATCGAAACGCACGGCTACCAGCGCGCGCAGTTTGACGCGCAGGCCCTGGCAGGAAAATTCAGCAAGACCGGCAAGCAGCTCGTGCTCTTCCTGGGCGCGGGCGAAGAGGCCGTGGCGTTGATGAAGGAGGCGGATAAGCTCAACTGGTCGCCGGTCGTTTACCTGACGGGGGCCGGGGGGAGCGGAATCATGGAAGCCCCTTTGAGCTTCAGCCGGAAAATTTATCTGGCCTTCCCGACCGCGCCCGTGGACCAGACGGCGGACGGCGTCAGAGAGTTTCGCGCGCTGGCGGCAAAGTACGGCCTGCCCAGGACGCATCTCGCCACGCAGCTTTCCGCGCAGGGTGCGGGAAAGATACTGGTCGAAGGTCTCAAGCGGGCGGGCCGTGACGTTAGCCGGGAGAAGCTGATTGAAACGCTCGAAGGGCTAGACCAGTTTGTGACGGGGCTGACACCGGCCGTCACCTACGGCCCGAACCGCCGCATCGGCGCATTGGGCGCGTACGTCGTGACGATTGATTTGGAGAAGAAAGAGTTTGTGCCCGCGAGTGATTGGGTGAACGTGAATTGAGTCCGGGCGCGGACGGACGGTGTTTGACGAATCAAGTATTTCGTGTGGAGCAATTCGATGAAGATAAAGCTTATTCTCATGCTCGCGCTCGCCGCCCTGACAATTTTGGGGTCAGTGCCGTGCGGCGGCAATTCTTCGGCGGCCGGACAGGCGCAGCGTAAGACGCAGCGCAGGAAGGCGGCGCGGTACGAGTGTCCGATGCACCCGGAGGTCACTGCGCGCCGGCCGGGCAAATGTCCTAAGTGCGGGATGGCGCTGAGGCTGGCGAAGAATAATGGCCCAGCGCAGACTGCCGGTGCGGCCGACGGCGCGGCGAGTCCGGCGACTGAGGGCGCGGTCGCGGCCTCGTCTCTGCGCATCCCGGACGCGACCGTCTACAACCAGAACGGCCGGCGGCTCAATTTCTACACGGACCTCGTCAAAGGCAAGGTCGTCGCCATCAATTTCATCTTCACGACCTGCACCACCATCTGCCCGCCCTTGACCGCGACCTTTAGCCGCGTCCAGCGTGAACTGGGCGAGCACATGGGGCGCGACATAGAGTTGATTTCCGTCAGCGTTGACCCGACCGTGGACACGCCGGCGAGGCTCTTCGACTTTGCCGAGAAGTTTAAGGCCGGGCCGGGCTGGACGTTTGTGACGGGCGACCAGGCGGAGATTGACTCGCTGCTACAGGCGTTCGGCGTCGCGGTCGCGAATAAGAACGACCACACGCCGATGATCCTCGTCGGCAACGACGCGACCGGCTACTGGACGCGCGCCTACGGCCTCGCCTCGCCGGACATGCTGGTCAAAGTAATCACCGAAGCCGCCGACCGTAAGTAAACGCGCCTCGAAACATGAACTCAACCCCTTTGCGTCTTTGCGCCTCCAGCGAGAAAAAGCTTTTCTCACGCTGGAGGCGCAAAGACGCAAAGGGGTTGAATCAAGTAATGGCTTGAGTTTTGAAACGACCACTCAGTTTCTCGAACCCAGATTAAAGGTCTGCTTAGCTTGGGAAGCCTGCCACTTCAGTCTTGTGATTCTCAAAGATCGCGTGGTGCAGTCGGCGGACGACTGTGCCGACGCGGTCTTCGTTGAGGACCGAGACGAAGTTGTGGCTGGAGGTGCTGCACCAATTGAGCGTGGCGTCAACGTCCCTGAGTGAGTCGCGGAAACGGAGCGCACGCCCGCGCGCGTGTTGTAAGCCTTCGCCCACGCAGCAGACGATGGCGCGGTCTCTTCTGACCTCGATTGGGCCAGGCAGTCGCAAGTCCTGAAGGACGGACGGCAGCGCCCCGGCCTCTTCACACGCCAGGACGAATCGGTCCCCCGCGGTCGCCACCAGGTGAACGGCTGCCTGATGCCGGTCGGAGACTTTCTGGACGGCGTGCAGGAAGCCGTTGGCGGCGAAGCCCTGCGAGGAAGAGAACTCGGCGGTCGCAAATCCTGTCCGGCACGCGATGGCTTTGATCGAGCCGTGCGCCGCGTCTGAACTGGCACAGATGAGCGTGCCGACTTCTTCGGGCGCGCGTGCGTTGCAGATACGCACGGGGATGCCCCGCTCGGCCGCGGGTTGAATCATTTTCGGGTGGAGCACCTTGGCCCCGAAGAGCGCCAGCTCGGCTGCTTCGCCGTAAGAGAGCTGCGGGACCGTGCGCGCCGTCTCAATCAGGCGCGGGTCCGCGGTCAAGACGCCGCTGACATCGGTCCAGATTTGAGTCTCGCGCGCGCCCAGGATAGCACTGACGAGCGTCGCCGTGTAGTCGGAGCTGCCGCGCCCGAGCGTGGTCGTCATCCCCTCGACTGTGGCGGCGATAAATCCCCCCATGACGGGAATTCTCCCGGCCTTGAGCAACGGCCCAAGCTCTGCGCGTGTGCGCCACCGCGTCTCCTCTACGAGCGGCCGCGCCTGCCCGTGCGACGCGTCCGTCAGGATGCACCGGCGCGCGTCCACGTGTGTGGCCGGAAGCCCATGCTCAATCAGCACGGCCGCGAGCAGCCCGGCGGAGAGTCTCTCGCCGTAGGATGCGACGGCATCCCGCAGGCGCTCTCGGGACGTGCCGTTGGCGGCGACCGCCTTGAGCAGTTCCGCGATCTCGCGGCCGGCGCTTTCGACCATCGTGGTGACGCCGGCCCTCCCGGTCGCCCCCAACCCGTCAGCCACGCGCAGGTGACG
>DATFCB010000171.1:0-5870 GCA_035253525.1 Pyrinomonadaceae bacterium
CCTTTGCGTGAAATGCTGTTTCTCGCAAAGGCGCAAAGTTAGGACGTAAGGCGCAAAGAGTTGGGTGAATCGGTGGCTTGGGTTTTGAAATGCGCTCTTGGTTAATTTTTCGCCGCCGCTTGATTTGTCGCCGCTAATTTAATAGGGTTTCCAGGTTCACAAACTCGAAATCACAACCGCTGTGCTTTAGTGATGCCTTTTAAGCCCGTCTATCTAATTCCGGTTGCCGCCTCTCTGGTGCTGGCGCTCGTTCTGACGCCCGTCGTGCGCGCGCTCGCGCGACGCTGGGGCGCGATTGCCAGGCCGAAGACGGACCGCTGGCACAAAAAGCCGACGGCCATGCTCGGCGGCGTCGCCATCTTTCTTTCGGTCGCCATCGTCATCGTCGCCTACCTCTTCTTCGTGCCCGCTCGGCCGGACGAGATTCTGAACCACGACAGGGAATACCTTTGGGTCGTACTCCTTGCGAGCGCCTTCCTCTTCTGCGTCGGGCTCGCCGACGACCTGCTCAACGCCAAGCCCTACCAGAAACTGATCGGCCAGATCATGGGCGCGGCCTTCGTCATCTATTACGGGCTGAGCCTCCCGTGGACGGGCTCCGCCCCCGTCAACATGGTGATTACGATCTTCTGGCTGATAGGCATCACCAACGCCGTCAACCTGCTCGACAACATGGACGGCCTCGCCGCAGGCATCGCGGCCATCGCTTCCATCTTCCTGGCGCTCAGTTTTCTCGCCAGCTCTCAGCCCACGGAAGCCTTGATGCTCGCCGTCTTCGCCGCCGCGCTCATCGGGTTCCTGGTCTACAACTCGAACCCGGCGACAATCTTCATGGGCGACTGCGGCTCGATGTTCATAGGGTTCTTCCTGGCCTCGACGGCGCTGATGAGCGCGGCGCAGGGCGGGCGCTCGCGGAGCTTCCTGCCCGTGCTCGCTGTGCCAATTCTGATTCTCTTCATCCCGATTTTCGACACGACGCTCGTCACCATCCTGAGAAAGCTTTCGGGGCGCTCGGTCCGCGTCGGCGGGCGCGACCACACTTCGCACCGCCTCGTCGCGCTCGGCATGTCCGAGCGGCGCGCGGTCTGGATGCTCTACGGGTTCGCGGGGCTCTCGGGTTTAATCGCGATGGTCGCACGCGAGATGAAGATTGACGTGAGCATCGCGGCCATCGGCGGCTTCACGGTCTTGCTGACGCTCCTCGGAGTTTATCTCGCGGGCGTCAAGGTCTACGACGAGGACGAGGTCAAGGCGGCGCGCGATAAGCCCTTGTTCGCGTTCCTGGTTGACCTCTCTTACAAGCGCCGCATCTTCGAGGTCTCGCTCGACGTGGTGCTCATCATCCTGGCCTACTACGGCGCTTACGTCCTACGGTTCGGGCCGATGGAAGACAGCGGCGTGTGGCGCGTCTTCCTGAGGACGCTGCCCGTGCTCGTCTTCATCAAGATGGCCGCGTTCCTGGTGATGGGCATCTACCGCGGCATCTGGCGCTACACGAGCGTTGACGATTTGGTCGTTCACGCCAAGGCCGTCATCGTCGGCGAGGTGGCGAGCCTGCTCGGCATCCTCTTCGCGTTCCGCTTCGAGGGCATCTCGCGCACGGTCTTCATCGTGGACGCCATCCTGATGTTCATGCTGCTGGCCGGGAGCCGCATGGCCTTCCGCCTGTTCCGCCAACTGCTGCCGGCGCAGACGGCGCGCGACGGCTGTCGGGTTCTGATTTACGGCGCGGGCGACGGCGGCGAACTTCTCCTGCGCGAGCTTTTGAACAACCGCGAGCTGCAATACGCGCCCGTCGGCTTCGTTGACGACGACCCGAACAAGAAGGGCAAGGTCATACACGGGCTGAAGGTCTTCGGCGGCAACGGGTCCCTGCGCGACATCTGCCGCGACCAGCGCGTAGACGAAGTGCTCATCTCCAGCTCGCGCTTTTCCCGCGAGCGCGTCGCCGAAATCCTGCACGACTGCGAGGAAGCCCAGGTCGCGCTCAAGCGCATGAGAATTAGGATTGAAGAAGTCAATGACGAGTGATAAGTGATGAGTGATAAGTGATAAGTAAAAGAAAGAGTTTTAACTTATCACTTATCACTCATCACTTATCACTGCTTTTATCGTGTCTGAATCAACACCCGATCAATTAAAGCTGGTGGACGTGAGCGCGCCCTTGTGGCGCGTGATGCTGGTCGTGCCTGTCGTGCTGGCGCTCATCGGCGCTTGGTACGCGACGCGTTGGTACGTCGGCAACTTCGTGGCCGAGTACGCGCCGCGGATCGCGGACGAGAACGTTTCGGAGGAGTCTCTGGCGGCGGCACAGTTGCAGGCCGCGGAGACGGCCATGCGGCTCGCGCCCGACGACCCCTGGACGCACTGGGTCGTCGCCGGTCTGAAGAAGAACAGCATGGACCCGCGCGACATGGAAGTCGCGCTCAGGCAGTTCGAGGAGGCCGTGCGGCTCTCGCCCAACGACTACCGCTTCTGGGTGAGTTTGGGCCGCGCGCGCGAGCAGGCGGGCGATTCCAGTGGTGGCGAGAAGGCGCTGCGCCGCGCCGTTGAACTCGCGCCCGCTTACGCCGACCCGCGCTGGCACCTCGGCAACCTCCTCCTGCGCGCCGGGCGCGGCGACGAAGCTTTCACGGAACTCACGCGCGCGGCCGAGGCCGACCCGAAGCTCCGCCCGCAGATTTTCAACGCCGCCTGGGTCGTCTACGGCGAAGACGTGGACGCGATTAACCGCGCGGCCGGTGGCTCCGCTGCGGCGCGCGCCGAACTGGCGGTCTACGTCGCGGGGCGCGGGCGCTTCGACGACGCTTTGCGCCTCTGGGCCAGTTTGACGCCGGCCGAGAAGAAGGAGCAGCGCGCGAGCGGCGAGTCGGTGATTAACGCGCTCCTGTCGGCGAAGCGCCACCGCTCCGCGCTCGGAGTGGCGCGCGACCTCGGCGACGCTGACGCGCTCAAGATTAAGGTCGGCGAAATCTCGAACCCAGGCTTCGAGGATGCCATAGAGACGACCGGCACGTTCGAGTGGAAAGTCCGCTCGGTCCCGCAGGCCCCGATAGGCTTCGACCCGAGCGTCAGGCACAGCGGCCTGCGCAGCCTGCGCGTGGCCTTCAAGTCGCCCTCGTCGCTCGCGTTCGCTAACATCTCGCAGACGGTCGTGGTCGAGCCGGGCCAGGCTTACCGGCTTGAGTTCTACGTGCGGACGGACGATTTGAAGAGCGGGGGGACGCCGCTCGTGGAGGTCCTGGACGGCGCGGACGGCAAGACCGTGCTGGCGGCCACGCACGCGCTCGGAAACGGCACGCGGGACTGGGAGCCGCAGGCCGTGGACTTCCGTGTGCCGCCCACGTCCGAGGCGGTCCTCGTGCGCGTCAGGCGCGAGACGTGCGGTGACGACGCGGTCTGTCCCATTTTCGGCCTTGTCTGGTATGACGACTTCAATCTCCAACGCACCGGCGGGACCGCCGGAGGAAGCGCCGACGCGAAAGGAAGCGGACCGAAACCGAGCGCGCGTTGAGCCCGTCAGGACGGTCGCGAGCCGCTTCGTCGTCGTGACGCTCTGCCTGGCCCTCGTGCTCTCGGCGCTCGCCTACGGCACGGTCCACTACTGGGCGCTCGCCGTCTTTGAAATCGGCGCGGCGGCCATCGTCGTCCTCTGGGCCGTGGACGCCTGGCGCAGCCGCACCCTGCGCGTCAGCCGCAGTCTGCTCCAACTGCCTTTGCTCGGCCTCTTCCTGCTCGGCCTCTTCCAACTCCTCCCACTCGGAGGCGGAGGCGGCGACGGCGGCGCGGTTTCCGGCACAGTTACGGGGAGCCTTTCGTTCGACCCCTACTCGACGCGGCTCGCGCTCGTGCAAGTGCTTGCGCTCCTCGTCTACTTCGCGGCCGCGCTCGCCTACATTGACAGCCCGAAGCGCCTGCGGCTTGTCGTCCGCGTCGTCACCATCTTCGGTTTCGCGCTCGCGTTCTTCGGTCTGATACAGCACTTCACCAGCCCGAACAAGATTTACTGGCTGAAGGAGCTGCCGCAGAGCACGCCCTTCGGCCCCTTCTACAACCGGCATCACTTTGCGGGCTACATGGAGCTGACGATGGCGCTCCCGCTGGGCCTGCTCTTCTCCGGTGGCATCGAGCGCGACAAGCGCCCGCTCTACATCTTTGCCGCCGCGTTCATGGGCATCGCGCTCGTCGTCACCAACTCGCGCGGCGGCCTGGTCGCGCTCGCCGCGGAGATAGTCTTCCTGCTGATGCTGACCGGGCTCAGGCGCGGCGGCGAACGAACCGAGGAGGGGGCGCGTGGCGCGGGGCGGCTGAAGACGGCTGTCGTGCGCGCGGGGCTGGCGCTCGTGATGGTGCTGGCGCTCGTCGGGGGCGCGCTCTTCTTCGGCGGCGAGGCGGCGCTCAGTCGTCTCGTCGGGACTGTCAACTCGGACGACCCCACGACCGGGCGCGCTCATTTCTGGAGCGTGACGCTGAACATCATTAAAGACCACCCGCTCGCGGGCACGGGCCTGGGCTCTTTCGGTTCGGTCTACACGCGCTACGACACGCGCAACGGCCTTTACCGTCTTGAGCAGGCGCACAACGACTACTTGCAGCTCGCGTCAGACGCAGGATTAATCGGCGTCGCTCTGGGTCTGGTCTTCGTCGTCGTGCTCTTTCGCAACGGGCTGGCGCGGCGCGAGACGGAAGATTTGTTTCGTCGCGGCGTCGCCACGGGAGCGCTCGTCGGCTGCTTCGCCGTGCTGGTTCACAGCTTCTTCGATTTCACGCTCCACACGACCTCGAACGCGCTCCTGTTCCTGGTCCTCGCCGCGCTCGCCACCATCAACGGGCGCGTCGAAGAAGGCGGACACCACAGGCGACGACGCCGCCGCCACCGCTCTGTCCGACAGCCTGGCATCCCCGGCGTCACGGAAAGCGGCGCTCTGCCGCCGCACGCTCGCTGAAGCAGACCTTAAGATTATGACGACACTGCTTGAGAACATGCGGAACTGGAAGAAGGAGACGGTCCTCAAGACGCTCGACATCAAGATCGAGGAGGCCGAGCCGGAGCGCGTGCGCCTCTCCATGCCCGTGACGGAGAGAGTTCACCAATACACAGGGCTCCTGCACGGCGGCGTGTCGGTCGTGCTGGCCGAGACGGCGGCCGCCATCGGCGCGGCGCTCAACACGGACCTCTCGCGCTTCACGCCGGTCGGTGTCGAGATCAACGCCAACCACGTCCGCTCCGTCTCGCGCGGCACGGTCACGGCCGAAGCTGTGCCAGTTTACAAGGGGCGGCAGATCACGGTCTGGTCAATCGAAATCCGCGACGACCGCGACCGGCTCGTCTGCATTTCGCGCTGCACGCTGGCGCTCAAGGCGGGCAGCGCATTATCATCTACGGAGTGAGCGTCAGAACTTTCCCCGCGCTTTCGGTTTCAGTGAGAACAAAAAGGAGAGCACGGACGCCGAGCACGCGTCCGGTATCCCACACGTGACCGACTCGACCAGCGAAGCACAACATCTGAACACCATCCCTCAGCTCTGCCTCGACGCCATCGTGAGGCACGCCAAGCCCGACGCGCTCAACACCAAGCGCGGTGGCGATTGGCACAACATCTCAGGAGAAACTTTCGCCGAGCGCGTCCGCCACATCGCGCTCGGCCTCGACGAGATCGGCGTGCGCCGCGGCGACCGCGTCGCGCTGCTCTCGGAGAACCGTCCCGAATGGTCAATCGTTGACCTCGCCATCCTGAGCATCGGAGCGGTCAACGGCCCCATCTACACGACGCAGGCCGTCGAGCAGGTCCGCTTCATCCTCGAAGACTCCGGCGCGCGCCTGCTCTTCGTCTCCGGGCGCAAAGTCTTCAAGCACGCGCGCCCCGGAA
>DATFCB010000172.1:0-3535 GCA_035253525.1 Pyrinomonadaceae bacterium
CGACTATTCGATCCACGGCGCGAACCGGCTGGGCGCGAACTCGCTCGTCAGTTGCGTCTACGGCGGCTTCGTCGCAGCCCCTGCCGCCATCGAGTTCGCCAAGAATGTCGAGCGCAACGGCGCGGACGGCTCGCGGATTTACGAACAGGAGTTGAGGCGGCAGGAGGAGATCAACGAGGCGCTGATTAAGCAGTCGGGCACGGAGAACCAGTACGTCATACACGAGGAGATGGGCAAGTGGATGACGGACAACGTGACGGTCGTCCGCTACAACGACAAGCTACAGGCGACCGATGCAAAGCTCCTCGAACTGATGGACCGCTACCGGCACATCTCCATTAACGACTCCAACCTCTGGGCGACGATGGCGCTGCCGCACGCGCGCCACCTGAAGAACATGTTGGAGCTGGCGCGCGTCATCACGCTCGGCGCTTTGAACCGCAACGAGTCGCGCGGCGCGCACTACAAGCCGGAGTTTCCCGACCGCGACGACGAGAATTTCCTGAAGACGACCATCGCGGAATACTCCGGCGAAGGCCCCGTCATCTCTTACGAGGCGGTTGACATCGCGCTCATCAAGCCGCGCAAGCGCGACTACAGCAAAGGCAAGCAGGAGACGGCGAAGACCGTCACCGCAGCCGCGAGCGCGTCGGGCCTGCCGCCGAAAGACGGTGCGCCACAGCCGACGGGCGGCGAGGAACAGAAGCCGAAAGATTTGAGCGGCCCGGTCGTCTGGGCGCAGAATAAAGAAGAAGTCAACGCGCCCGAAGCGGACGCGACCCGTAAGGAGCGGGGCAAGGAGATTGAGGACGCAGGGGGCAAGTCGGATAAACTTTAACGCGCGCCTCCGTCGAGCATCCGCCGATGTCAACGCAACTCGACAACTACCTGACGCCCGAAGAATATCTCGCGCTCGAACGCCGCGCCGAGCAGAAGAGCGAGTACGTTGACGGCATCATCTACGCCATGTCGGGCGCGAGCCTGCGACACAACACGATTGTCGCCAACGTCATTGCCGAACCGGTGCAACAGCTCAAGGGCCGCAATTGCCGCGTGCTGCCGAGCGATATGAAAGTTCGCATGCCTGATTCGCGCAGGTTCTTTTACCCGGACGTGTCGGTCGTCTGCGGCGAGCCGCAGTTTCATGACGAGCGCAGCGACGTTCTTCTGAACCCGATTTTGATAGTCGAAGTCCTGTCGGAAAGCACGGCCGCCTTCGACCGTGGCGACAAGTTCCAGGCTTATCAGCAGCTCGAATCTCTGAAGGAATATCTGTTGATCTCTGAGGACAAGAACGTCGTCGAGCATTACGTCAGGCAGACTCGTGAGGTTTGGAGCTACACGGCGACGGTCGGGCTGGAAAGCTCCCTCTTCTTACCTTCAATCGAATGCACACTCTCGCTCGGGGCAACTTACGACAAGGTGGAATTAAATTATGAGCGTACAAACTGACGTGAAAACTGCGGCGGGGACGGCCAGGCCGAGGGCGGGCGAGTACGTGGAGATACGCATCAGACGGCGCGAGAACCCGGACGCGCCGCAGCGCTGGGAGGAGTTTCGCATCCCCTACCGCCCGAACCTCAACATCATCTCCTGCCTGATGGAGATCAGAAAGAATCCCGTCACCAAGGACGGCCGAGCCACGACGCCGCCCGTCTGGGACATGAACTGTCTCGAACAGGTCTGCGGCATCTGCACGATGGTCATCAACGGCAAGGTCAGACAAAGTTGCTCGGCGCTCGTTGACCAGTTGGAGCAACCCATCACGTTGGAGCCGATGTCGAAGTTCCCGAACGTGCGCGACCTCGTCGTTGACCGCTCGCAGATGTTCGACCACCTCAGGCGCGTCCACGCCTGGATAGAGATTGACGGCTCCTACGACCTCGGGCCCGGGCCGAAGATGTCGCAGGAGGAAGTGGAAGAGCGTTACGCCTATTCACGCTGCATGACGTGCGGGTGCTGTTTGGAAGCCTGCCCGCAGTATGAGGGCGACCAGTACATAGGCCCGCAGGCCATCGCCCAGGTGCGCCTCATGAACATGCACCCGTCGGGCAAGATGACGCGCGACGAAAGGTTGGAAGCCATCGTCGGCGAGGACGGCATCACAAACTGCGGCAACGCGCAGAACTGCGTCCGCGTCTGCCCCATGTCCATCCCCTTGACGAAAGCCATCTACGAAGAGAACCGCGAGACGGTCGTCCACGCCCTCTTCGGCTGGCTCAAGCGGTAGGGCCGCGCCGCAAACCTCTTGACAGGCCGGTGGAACGGATTTACTTTCTTCCGGCCCGAAACTTCTAAGGCTACATCGCTGGAGACTCGGGCCTTCGCGGCCCGTCCCGCCCGAAATCTGACCCCGGCAGTAATTTTGCTTTTTTGGTCAAGAGCAAGACCATCCTTTACTGAAAGGCCCTGTCACCTCCGTGCCGAAATCAACGCGCTTGCTGCCGCTGCTCCTGCTGTCGCTGATGCTCCACGCTTCGGCCGTCTGCCTTCGCGCTCAGACTGCGGAAGAAGCCAGGGAGGAATTGGCGCGACGCGGGCAGTCTTTCGACCTCGGCACCGAAGAGACCAGGCGCGAGGCCGTCAATGATTTCCTGGACGCTGCCGACGAAGGCAAGCCCGAAATTGTCGAGCTTTACCTCGCGGCGGGAATGGACATCAACGCTCGCGACGAATTCTTGCAGACCGCTCTCTACGTGGCGACAGCCGAGCGGCAATATGCCCTGGCGTCACTGCTCGTCGGTAAAGGCGCGGACCCTAACCTCGCCAACGACGACGGGCGGACCCCGCTTCTGGCCGCCGTCAGAAACGGGTTCGACACGAACCGTTATGCGCGCGCGCCCGCCTCACAGCAACTCGTCAACGCGCTGCTTGAGCGGGGCGCGGACGTGAACGCGAGCGACATTGACGGCACGACGCCGCTCGAAGAGGCCGCGAGGCTCGGCGACGCGGACACGATCCGTGCGCTCGCGGCTCGCGGCGCAAACTTGGGGACGAAGAATAAGGCCGGGGAGACGCCGCTCGACATCGCGGCGCAGGAGCTTCGCGGGTACGCTGTCAAGGCGTTGATTGACGCGGGCGCGCCGATGACGACGCGGCAAAAGATTCAATACTTCGGCTACAAGGTCGCGCGCGTCGAAGGATGGATTCTTCCCTTCCTCATCGTCTTCAGTTTTCTCGTCGGCTACTTCGGCAAGAAACTGACGCGGCCCGCGCCCAAACGCCACGCCGTCGCAAGCGGCGACGACTTGCCGCACCTCGCCCCGCTCAAGTGCGTGCAATGCGGCGCGGGCGTGCCGCTCAATCACGAAGAGATGAAGTGTCAACGGTGCGACACGCCCATCCCCGTGCCGGAAGATTACGGGGAAACCATCAGCCTGCGCGCCAGGGTCGCGGAGAAGATGGAGCGTGCGACGGCTGCCTGGCGGCGCGCGAACATGTTTACGGTCTGGCCGCTGCGGTTGACGCTGTGGCTGCTGGCCCCTGTCCTTTTGGTCGTCACGGCCTTCGGCACTTTTAGCAAACTGGGCGACAG
>DATFCB010000173.1:0-2566 GCA_035253525.1 Pyrinomonadaceae bacterium
TAGCGCCTTTGCGCCTCCAGCGTGAGGAAAATTTTCACGCTGGAGGCGCAAAGGCGCAAAGGAGTTGAGCCGCTTTGACAAATGCAGCGTGTTTACTGAATACTTTTTGGGTAAACAGGTCTGACACCCAGCGCGGAGAGAAAATTCCCCTTGGAAAGAAACGGGACCGAGGCAGAGTCTTTGAGACGTGCGCAGTCTGTGCCGAAGCGCCTCTACGGCCTGTTGCACACGACGGCGGTGGCCGCCGCGCGCAAACTCCCCATCCCGTCCAAGGTCTTCGGCCCGCCCAAAGGCATCATCAAGGACATGGGGGCTTGGGTGACAGACTATAGAAGCAAGCACCGGCTGTCTTCTGACGAGTGCTGGTACTCGAAGGTGACGGACGCGGCTTTCGTAGAGTACCCCGAGCCGTCTTCGCTCTCGCCGGTCGAGAACGTTTTCCGGGACGAGCCGACGGGGAACGTGGCCGAAACGTTCACGGCCTGTTTGCCGCGTGTGCGCGTCATCTCGCGCGCGGGCTGGGTCGTCTCGCCTGACGACCGCGTGTTCGAGCAGTCTTGCAGTTGGGGACAAAGGTTCTTCCCCTCGGCGATTGAGTACAACACGTTGCGCCGGCTGCTTAATCCGGTCAAGCTTTCGGGCCAGTATGCGACCATCATGGGGCGCGCGTGGCGGAACTTTTATCACTGGAACGCGGAGTGTCTGACGCGGCTCGCGCTCCTGGAGCGCCTTCCGAACGTGCCGCTCCTGTTCTCGAACAAGCTGACGTGGTGGCACAGGGACTCGCTCAACGCGCTCGGCGTGGACGCGAGCCGCATAGTGGAGTTGGAAGACGGGTGCTACGAGGTTGACCGCCTCTATTTTCCCTCCTTCGCGGGCGTCACGGGCGACATAGCGGACTGGGCGTGGCGCGATTTGCGTGGAAGATTCTGGGGAGGGAATGAGCACGCGCCCCAGCCGGGCAAGCGGGTTTATCTCAGCCGTGGCGGCGCGGTTCACAGGCAGGTGGTGAACGAGGACGAAGTAGTCCGCGCGCTTGAGCGCGAAGGGTTCACGGCGCTTGAGCCGCACCGCATGACGAGCGCGGAGAAGATCGCGGCGCTTTCTGACGCTGAAGTTATCGTCGGCGTGCACGGGGCCGGGATGACGAACGTCTTGTTCGCGCCCGCGGGTGCGACCGTTCTGGAAGTGCTCGACCCGGCGCACACCGTCGGAGTCTTTTACGCGATGGCGGCGAGCCTGGGCCAGGACTACTGGTACTTGACCGGCGAGAACGAGGCGGCCCGCGCGGGCCGCGCCGGAAGAAAAGGCTTCGAAAATTTAACTGTGCCGGTTGACCTCCTCCTCAAAACTCTTGAGGCGGCCGAAACGAGGACCCGCGCGCAATGACTCAACCCCTTTGCGTCTTTGCGTGAGGCGGATTTCTCACGTAAAGACGCAAAGAAACGCGCAAGATTTGTAAAGTAGTATTTGTCATAATTCGACGAAAGAAACTTGATTGATGAAGCAGACTGTTTTGGTGACGGGCGGGACGGGTTTCCTCGGCAGGTATCTAGGGCTGGCGCTCAAGGAGAAGTACCACGTCGTGCTGGCGGCGCGCAACAACGCGCAGAACGCGCTCGTACAGGAGTTCACGGGCTGCGAGGTCTTGCCGATGGACATCGTCAACATCGAATCCGTCCGCGATGCCTTCAACGAGACGCGGCCCGCAATCGTCATCCACGCCGCCGCGACCAAGTACGTTGATCTGGCCGAGCGGCAGCCTATGGAGTGCGTGGACGTGAACATCCTTGGCTCGCAGAACGTCGCGCGCGTCGCCGTCGAGAAGGGCACAAAGGTCGTCATCGGCATCTCGACAGACAAGGCCGCGCCGCCCGTGCGCAACACCTACGGATTGTCGAAGGCGATGATGGAGAGAATCTTCTGTTCGATGAACGGCAAGGCGGGGACGAAATTCGCCTGCGTCCGCTTCGGCAACATCGCCTGGTCAACCGGCTCCGTCCTCCCCGTCTGGAAGCGCATGCACGACACGACCGGCGTCATCGGCACGACCGGCCCCGAATGCCGCCGCTACTTCTTCTCCGTTCAGGAGGCGGTCAAGCTCGTCCTGACTGCGCTCGAAAACATTGACGCGCTCGAAGGCAAGGTGCTTTCGCGTGACATGAAGGCCGCGCAGGTCCGAGACGTTTTGGACACGTGGATAAAGTATCGCGGCGGCCAGTGGGAGAAGATTGCGAGCCGGCCGGGCGAGCGCATTGACGAAGTGCTCATAGGCGAGTTGGAATTGCCGTACACGACGGAGGTCTTGTACGACGGCGTCAAGCATCACGTCATCTCGTTCAACGAGAAATCGGAACGGCCGCTCCAGAAAGTTCTGACTTCGGAGGACTCGGAGCGTCTGACCGAGCAAGAGATTCTGGCCCTCATCAACAACGAGCCGGAGGAAGTTTAACGATGCCGCTCCTGCAACACGCCGTCATCATGGCCGCCGGGCGCGGGCAGCGCATGGTCCCGCTCACGGACGAGATGCCGAAGCCGATGGCCCCTTACCTCGGCTCGACGCTCA
>DATFCB010000174.1:0-2827 GCA_035253525.1 Pyrinomonadaceae bacterium
GGCAAGGGCCACGCCGTGCGCGCCGGGCTCCTCGCCGCACGCGCCCCCGTCGCGCTCTTCTCCGACGCGGACCTCTCGACGCCGATCACGGAGACGCCGAAGCTCGTCAACCCGATTTTGCGCGGCGAGTACGACCTGACCTTCGGCTCGCGCGCGCTCGACCGCACCCTGATTGGCGTCCACCAGCCGTGGCGGCGAGAGCAGGGCGGGCGCGTTTTTAATTTAATCGTGCGGCTCTCGACGGTGCTGCCCTTCTGGGACACGCAGTGCGGCTTCAAGGCTTTTCGGATGGACGTGTGCCGCCCGCTCGTGGAGGCCGCGACCGTTGACCGCTTCGGCTTCGACGTGGAGTTGATTTACCTGGCCTACCTTGCGGAACTCTCTTTGCGCGAGATACCTGTGCGCTGGGACCACAACGAAGGGAGCAAGGTCAACGTGCTGCGCGACAGCGGGCGCATGTTCAACGAGGTCCGGGTCATACGCCGCCAGGCCAAGAGCGGCATCTACGACGCGGCCATCGCCGCCGCGCGCGTCGGCTCCAAGGACCGCGAGCGCACGCTGCACACGTCCGGCGCACCCTCCTTTGAAGACAAACCGCCCTCCGAACTGGCCGGGGCTTTCAAAGCGGACGCGAGATAGATGTCAGATGCCAGATGTTAGATGTCAATTCTCCGGCTGCTAACTAACATCCAGCATCTAACATCTGGCATCTGGGTTTTATGGCTGCTCGGCTCAACGTCAACATTGATCATGTCGCCACCGTCAGGCAGGCGCGGCGCGCGCCGGAGCCGAGCGTGGTCGCGGCGGCGATGATGTGCGAGCAGGCGGGGGCCGACGGCATCACCATTCACTTGCGCAGCGACCGCCGCCACATACAGGACGACGACCTGCGCGCGCTCCGCCAGACGGTCGTGACCTATCTCAACGTCGAGATGGCCGCGACCGAAGAGATGATAAAAATCGCGCACGACGCGCGGCCGGACGCCGTCACGCTCGTCGCCGAAAACCCCGAAGAGATTACGACCGAGGGCGGCCTCGACGTGCGCGCCAACCTCTCAATCGTGCGCGCCGCCGTCCATCGCCTGCGCCAGGCGAACATCATCACGAGCCTCTTCATAGACCCTGAGCCTTTGCAGATAGAGGCCGCGCGCGAGGTCGGCGCGCAGCAGGTCGAACTCTGCACGGCCGAGTATTGCGAGGCCACATTGGGCGCGCGCGCCGCACATAGCGAAGGCGCGATGCGCGCCGCGCACGAGTTGAGGCGCTTGCGCGAGGCCGCGACACTCGCCATGCAGTACGGCCTGCGGGTCGCGGCCGGCCACGGGCTCACCTACCGCAACGTCACTGCTGTCGCCCGCATAGAAGAGATCACGGAATTCAACATCGGCCACAACATCGTCTCGCGCTCGATCTTCGTCGGCCTGGAGCGCGCCGTCAGAGAAATGCGCGAGGCCATCGCGGCAAAGAGCTGACGCCACAAAAAGACCGGGGGCGACTTAAGGAGGGACAGCTCCCGATCTGCCCTCCTCAAAGTCGCCCCCGGCCGCTTTCGGTTAGCCAGTAGCCACCGAAACTCGTTCCACTTTTAACTCGCCAACAGGTCGCGCTCCTTCTGCATAGGGGAAAAGCCCATGTGCTTGAAGGCCGCGCGCGTGGCGACGCGCCCGCGTGGCGTGCGGTTGAGAAAGCCTATCTGAATCAGGTACGGCTCGATGATCTCTTCGATTGATTCGCGCTCCTCGCTGATGGAGGCCGCGATGGTGCCAACGCCGACGGGACCGCCGTCGAACTTTTCGATAATCGCGGACAAGAGCTTGCGGTCAACTTCGTCCAGGCCGAAGCGGTCAACCTCCATCTCGTCGAGAGCGCGGCGCGCGACCGCCTGCGTGATGCGCCCGTCGCTCAAGACCTCCGCGTAGTCGCGCACGCGGCGAAGCAGACGGTTGGCGATGCGCGGTGTGCCGCGCGCGCGCCGCGCAATCTCACGCGCCCCCGTGGCCTCTATCTCGACGCCCAGGATTTCCGCCGAGCGGTGGACGATGATCTCCAAATCCTTCTGCGAATAGAAGTCCAGGTGCTGAATGATGCCGAAGCGTCCGCGCAAAGGGGCCGTAATCAGTCCGGCGCGCGTGGTCGCGCCGACGAGCGTGAACTTCGGCAGGTCCAGCTTGATGGAGCGCGCGGCCGTCCCCTGTCCGATCATCACGTCGAGCTGGTAATCCTCCATCGCGGGGTAAAGCACTTCTTCAATCTGCGGGCGCAGCCTGTGAATCTCGTCAATGAAGAGGACTTCGCCCTCCTGCAAGTTCGTAAGCAGGGCGGCCAAATCGCCGCCGCGCTCGATGGCCGGCGCGCTGACGCTCTTCAGTTCGGCCTCCATCTCGGCGGCGATGATGTTGGCGAGCGTGGTCTTGCCCAAACCCGGCGGCCCGTAAAAGAGTACGTGGTCGAGCGCCTCACGCCGGGCGCGGGCCGCGCGCAAGAAAATTTTGAGGTTGCTGGTGACCTTCGTCTGCCCTATGTACTCGTCCAGGCGGCGCGGCCGCAGACTCGGCTCTGCCTGCACGTCCTCCGGCGTCGCCTCGCCCGCGACGGGACGGGTCACTTCGGCGGCGCTCTCGGCAATGGCTTGTGACATCTCGGAAAAACCCTTCTTGAAAACTTGGCCCATTTCTTGAACGAGACGCATTATACCGTCTTCGGGCCGATGTTTCAAGTGTGAAACAAAAAAAGAACAGTCGAAAAACTGAAGGAGAGCAAAATTTTTGAGTCCGGCGGGGGATTCGGATACACTTCTTCCACCACCCTAATTCTTGAATCCCCGGAG
>DATFCB010000175.1:0-19123 GCA_035253525.1 Pyrinomonadaceae bacterium
GTGCGCTTGCGCGAGGCGCGCGTCCACGTTGACGTTATCCCGGAACAGTTCAAGGCCGAGGGCGCTTACAGCGCGATAGAGGCTTACGTCGGCGGGCGCGAGAATTTGAACCGCCTCAACATCCTCATCCCACGCGCGGCGGTCGCGCGCGACTATCTGCCCAAAGCGTTGGCAGAGGCCGGCGCGCGCGTGGACGTGGTCCCGGCCTACCGCACCGTCCCGCCCCAGACCTCCGAGCGCGGGCGCGTCGAAGCGCTGCTCGCGGGCGGGGCCGTGGACTGCATCACCTTCACCAGCTCCTCAACTGTCACGAATTTCGCGCGCCTCTTTGACACGACAGACCTGAGCCAATTGCTCGCGGGCGTGACGGTCGCCTGCATCGGCGACATCACTGCCGCCACTGCCGCCGAATACGGCCTACGAACAAACATCCTGCCCAACGAATACACCGTCCCGGCCCTGACGCGCGCCATCGCGGACCACTACTCAAGCAGAGGTTAGCACAGCTACTCGTTCGTTAAGGTTTTGGTTGGGAAAAAGAGATTGAATCGACTGGTGGTGAGACAAAGAAGTTTCGGAAGGAGCTATTATCTGAAGACTAACCCCGCTTCTTATCTGGCCTCAAGGTGAAACCGCGACTCTCCGGCAGTTTCTTGGAAGAAGAAAGGTTCTGCTCTTGAACGGCCTTCGCGCGTTTCAAGTTCTTCTTCTCTATCTCTTCTTTGATTCGTTTTTTAGCACGCTTATTCATGAAGAGATTATACCCTAGAAAATCAACTTATAAACATCCGGGCCCAATCAAATTCGGATTACTAACCTCCGGCCTCTGACCGCTAACCTTCGTCGTCTGTGATAAACTTCCACGCATGGCGAAGGCGCGAGTGCTGATTGTTGACGACGAGAAGGCTGCGGGTGAAGGCTTGCGCGACCTCCTGGCGGCCGAAGGCTACGAGACGGTGGCCGAGGGCGACGGAGTCGCGGGCCTGCGCCGCGTCGAAGAATTTTTGCCATCGGTCGTTATCACGGACGTGCTGATGCCGCGCATGGACGGCTTCGGGCTTCTGCGCGAGATTCGCTCGCGCTATCCGGAGACGGCCGTCATCCTTTTGACAGGTCAGGGCTCCGTCGAGATGGCCTTGCGCGCCATTCAGGAAGAGGGCGCATACCATTACTTCGAGAAGCCGATTGACATGAAGAAGCTGCGCCTCGTCGTGGAGCGCGCGGTCGAATATGCGGAAGCCCGCCGCGAGAACGAGGCGCTGCGCCGCCAACTAAGGGATCGCGGAGCCTTCGGCGAGTTGGTCGGCAAGTCCGAGCCGATGCGCCAAATTTACCACCTGATTGAGCAGGTCGCTCCCTCCTCTGCCTCCGTCCTCATCACGGGCGAATCCGGCACGGGCAAGGAACTCGTCGCGCGCACGATTCACAACTTGAGCCCACGCGCAGACTCGCAGTTCGTCGCCATCAACTGCTCAGCGATTCCAGAGACGTTGATGGAAAGTGAACTCTTCGGCCACGAGAAGGGAGCGTTCACGGGCGCGGCCTCGCGCCGCCAGGGCTGCTTCGAATTGGCGAACGGCGGCACGCTCCTGCTCGACGAAATCGCGGAGATGCCGACGCTCCTTCAGGCGAAGCTTTTGCGCGTCCTCGAAGAGCGCTCGATGCGTCGGCTCGGCAGCACGCAGGAGATTCCCGTGGACGTGCGCCTGCTCGCGGCCACGAACAAGAACCCGCTCGACGCCGTCCACACGGGCACCTTGCGCGAAGACCTGCTCTACCGCCTCAACGTCATCACCATCGAGATGCCCCCCTTGCGCGACCGCAAAGACGACCTGCCGCTTCTGGCACAGCACCTCGTCTCGCAACTGGCACAGAAACACAACCGCCCGGCCTGCTCGCTCTCGCAGCCGGCGCTACAGGTCTTGCAGTCGCACTCCTGGCCCGGCAACGTACGCGAGTTGCGCAACGCCATAGAGCGCGCCGTCATCATCTGCTCGGGCGAAGAGATTGAGCGACACCACCTGGCTCCCTATCCCGTTGACCAGCGCGCGCGCGTCCGCAGCGAAGACACGCTGACGCTCCCCGTCGGCACGCCCATCGAAGAGGTCGAGCGGCAGATGATCCTGCGCACGCTTCAGAAGACGGACAACAACAAGACCCGCGCCGCCGAACTTTTAGGCATCAGCCTGAAGACCTTGCACAACAAGCTCAGGCTCTACCGCGAGCGCGGTCAGTTGCCCGCGACGCACCCGGCCCACGCACCTGACGGCGAGTTCATGCGAAGGGCGGCCGACGAGCTATGAAAGGCGGCAGCGCGCTTCTGCGTCGCCAGATAACGCTCATCACGCTCCTCGTCGCGGCTGTCTCGCTCGTCCTCATCACGGCCAACATAGCTCAGCTCACACGCTCGCTCATCGCCTCCTTGCGCGACCAGGCAGAGCGCGTCACGCTACAGGCGGCGACGGCCGTGGAGGCGGCGGTCGTCATCGCACCCGACGAGCCACCCGACCGCGCCGTCGGCGAATCGCAGGCGGCGCGCGAGTTCGCGCAGGCCGTCGTCCGCCGCGGCGCACCCATCACCTCGCTCTTCATCGAAGACCGCGAAGGCCGCGTGCTCCTGCAAGCGCCGCAGAACACGGCCACGCGCACGCTCCCCTCACTCGAAACGCTCACGAACGCTTCCGTCTTCTCGCGCCTGCGGCAGATTCTCTCCAGCGACCCGACGGAGTATGAATATACTCGGACCCTTCGTTATCGAGGGGAAGAGTTCGGGCGCGTGCGCCTGACCATTTCGCTCGCGCCCGTCCGTCACGAAATCTGGCGTAGTCTGCTCACGGACCTGTTGCTCGCGCTCGCAGCCGTCGCCGCCGCGACCTTCGTCGCCATCAGCTCGAACAGGTTGATTACAGCTCCGCTGCGTGCCATCTCCACCTCAATCGCCCAACTCGAAGAAGGCCGCGGCGGAGTCTCACCCGAGCGCGCGGACGAGAAGGTCAGGAGCACGGACATAGAGGCTGTGGCGGACCGCATAGAGCAACTGAGCCGCCAGATTGCGGGTGACCGTTCGCAACTGCGCGAGGCGCGCGGCGGCCTTCAGCAGATTCTTCAGAACTTGCAGGAGCGGCTCTTGCTCGTCAGCGCCGACGGGCGCGTGATGCTCGCCAGCCCCGGCGCGGGCGCGCTCCTCAATTCCGAGCAGCCCATGGAAGGGCGCAAGCTCTCGGAGATTGTCGGCCCAGACCACCCGCTCGTCTCACTCACTGAAGGCGCGCTCGCTTCACGCGAGATGGCGGCGGCGCGCGTCGCGCTCCCGGCCGCGAACGGTAACGCGGCGCGCGCGACCGTCGCCTCCGTCCAGCCGATTAAGGACCGCGGCGAGATCGTCGGCGCGCTCGTCTCGCTCCACGACCGCGAGACGGTGGCGCGGCTCGAATCGCAGCTAGACTATTCTGAGCGGCTCGTTGATTTCGCGCGCATTACCTCCGGCATCGCGCACGAAGTCAAGAACCCTCTGAACGCGATGGTCATACATTTAGAACTGCTGCGCTCAAAGCTGGAGAGGATCAGCCCGGCGGCCGACGACGCGCGCCCGCAGTTGGACATTCTGACCTCCGAGATTCAGCGTCTCGACCGCGTCGTCCAGACCTTTCTGGACTTCACCAGACCGCCGCGCGTCAACCTGCGCCCGCTCGACGTGAACCAGATTCTCGAAGAGACACTGGCGCTCGCCGCGCCCGAGGCCGAGACGCACGGCTCGACCGTCTGGCGCTCGTTCGAGCCGGACCTGCCGGCGGTTGCGGGCGACGCCGACTTGCTCAAGCAGGCTTTCCTGAACATCGTCATCAACGGCTTTCAGGCGATGGAGCACGACGGGCGGCTCCTCGTCCAGACCGCCAGGGACGGCGACCGGCACGTGCTCGTCTCCATCAAGGACCACGGCCCCGGCATCAAACCCGATGCCCGCGAGCGCATCTTTCATCTTTATTACACGACCAAACCCGGCGGCAACGGCATCGGCCTCGCGCAAGCCTTCCGCGCCGTCCAACTACACAACGGCCACATCACCTTCGACTCCCAACCCGGCCAGGGCACGACCTTCAACATACGTCTAAAAGCAGTGATAAGTGATGAGTGAAAAGTGATAAGAGTAAGTCTTGTTTTTACTTATCACTTATCACTTGTCACTTATCACTCTTTAATGTTATTCATCCCCGCGCATGTCCGTTCTTCTCTTCTTCGTGGATGGTCTGGGGATTGGCACGCGCGGGGCGCATAATCCGCTCGACGGGTTGGCGGACGCCGCGCCGCTCGCCGTCTTCCGGGACGAGGAACCGGAGACGGTCTTTGACGGACGAATGGTCAGGACCGACCCGCGCCTGGGGGTCGAGGGCCGCCCGCAGAGCGCTTCGGGACAAACCACGATTCTGACGGGCGTGAATGCGCCCGCCGCGCTCGGCTATCACAAACAAGGGTTTCCGAACGAAGCCCTGCGCGGGATCATCAACGAGCATTCAATTTTTCTTCAACTCAAGCGCGCGGGCATCGGCCCGAACACTTTCAGTAACGCTTACACACCCCTGTTTTTCAACGCGCGCCCGCGCTGGGTCTCCGCGACGACCGTCGCCGTCGAGGCCGCCGGCATGCGTTTCCGCGACCTGGATGATTTGCAGAACAATCGCGCCGTCTTTCAGGACTACACGAACGGGATGCTGATCGAGCGCGGCTTCGAGACGAGCGCGCGCACGCCCGAACAGGCCGCGGAGATTCTGGCACAGCTTGTCAGTGAACATCGCTTCACGCTCTACGAGTATTTCATCACGGACAAGACCGGACATGCGCAGGACGAGGATGGAGCGCGCCGCGTGCTCACGGGTCTCGCGCGCCTCGTGCGCCACCTGCTCTCCCGCTTAGACCTCGCGCGCACGACCGTCATCCTGACCAGCGACCACGGCAACATCGAAGACCTCTCGTCGCGCAACCACACGCTCAACGACGTGCCCACCCTCGTCTGGGGCGAGCACAAGGAGTGGGTTGCGGCGCGCGTCCGCAGCCTCGCGGACATCACGCCGTCAATCGTCGGAATTCTCAAAGGGGAAGCGGGGACATCGAATGGGTGAGCGGGACGCGCGCCGGGACGTAAACGACAGGCGGGAGATTTTCGGCTGGCTGATGTACGACTGGGCCAACTCCGCCTTCTACACTACGGTCGTCGGCGCGCTCTTCGGCCCGTACCTGACGGCGCTCGCACAGGCTTCCGTCGGCGAGAACGGGACCATTTTCGACCTGGGCTTTCTCGGCTCGGTGACTGCCAAATCACTTCACGGCCTGACCGTCGCGGTGGCGGTCCTTTTGCAGTTTTTCCTGCTGCCTATCCTGGGAGCGATTGCCGACTACACGAACCTGAAAAAACCGCTGATGGCGGTCTTCTGCTACATCGCCGTCGCCGCCAACTGTCTGCTGTTCTTCGTGGCGGGCGAACTGTACCTGCTGGGGAGCCTGCTCTTCATCATCTCGAATCTCTGTTACGGGGCCGCCATAGTCTTTTACAACGCCTACCTGCCCGAGATTACGACCGAAGACCGGCGTGACAAGGTTTCCAGTCGCGGCTACGCGCTCGGGTATTTGGGCGGCGGGTTGTTGCTCGCGTTGAATCTGGCCCTGGTCAGCCTCGCGGGAACTCTCGGCATCTCCAAAGGCATGGCCGTGCGCCTCTCTCTTCTTTCGGCGGGCGTCTGGTGGGGCGGCTTTGCCATCATCACGTTCCGCCGCCTGAAGACGCGCGCCGCGCCCAGGAAACTTCCGGCGGATAAAAGCTTCTTAACCGTCGGATTTTCCCAGCTCGCCTCGACGTTCCGCGAACTCAAACGCCTGCGCCACACGCTCAGATATTTAATCAGCTACCTGCTCTACAACGACGGCATCCAGACGGTCATCGGCCAGGCGTCGATCTTTCTGGCACAGGAACTTTTCATCGCGCGCGGGCAGGCGGCCCCCGAATCGTTCCTGCTCGGCATCTACCTCTTAGTCCAGTTCCTAGCCATCGGCGGGTCGCTCCTCTTCGAGCGGATTGCGACGTGGGTCGGGACGAAAAACGCGATCCTGATTTCGCTCGTCATCTGGGCGGCAATCGTGATCTACGCTTACGGGTTTCTTCAAACGATTCCGCAGGCGTGGGTGATGGCCGGGATGATCGCGGTGGTGCTCGGCGGCTCGCAGGCGCTGTCGCGCTCACTCTTTTCGCGAATGATTCCGAAGGGGCGCGAGAACTCCTTCTTTGGCCTTTACGAAGTCTCCGAGCGCGGCACCTCATGGGTCGGGCCGCTCGTCTTCAGCCTCGTCGTCGCCCGCACTAACTCTTACCGTCAGGCTGTCCTCTCACTCATCTTCTTCTTCGTCGCGGGGATGGTGGTTCTCTACTTCACGGACACGGACAGGGCCGTCCACGAAGCCGGGAACGTGTTGCCGGAAGAAGTGAAGGGATAATTAGGCGCGTCAGCTCGCCACTTTTCGTTTGCTGCCCTCGGCCATGCTTTCCAGGCAGTCATGAGAACAGTAAGACGCGCTTGACGAACGCAGCTTGAGAGCGCGCGAGGCTGGAATCCACGTCTCGCAGGAGTCGCAGCGCACGAGGCGGTCGCCCGCGCTGTCGTTGCGGGCTAAAGAAGTAACGCCATCGTCTCGGACGACGCGGCGGACCTGGCGCGCGACGCCGAACATTTGTCTAGCCATCCTGATGTATGGGCGCAGGCGCAGATAGAGGAGAAGTATCAGGACGGCGAAGATGCCGAAGATGATTAGAAATTTCAAACGCTCTCCTAAAATCTTTCCGTTACGGGGTCTGGACGGAGTGTAGCAAATCGTGGTGTAAAAGGCGACGCGCGCCCTCTCGCATTAGACGGAGGGGCGCGCGGTCTGTGTGTTGATTAGAGCTTGTTGCGGAAAGCTATTCGTCGCCGGAGTTGTTAGTCTCGGCGGAGTACGCGGGCACGTCGCCGTCGCGCCGGCGCGGCAGCGGGTCTGTGGCGCGGCGGCGCGGGCCGGAACTTTCCCCGCGGCGGTCAATGAATCCGGGCGGCAGACGCTTGCCTTTAATGGCCTCTTCCAGGATGCGCGTGATCTCCTGCGAGAGCGTGCGGTGTTCGGCCCTGGCGCGCTGCTGCAAAGCCTCTTTGAGTTGGTTGGGTACGTATGCCCCTATGAAAACCCCTTTGCGGTTCGCCATCTCTGTCGTGCGCCTTTCGGTTCAGCTTCGTTGGGAGAGCTTATGGTCCGGTAACGTGAGTTCGGAAAATTTGCGCCGTGCAATTTGAGAGCAGGTCTGTAAGCCGAATTCTGTTCCCCGAGTGTTAACCCGGAGTGGCGATCATTCATCTAGCCCAACCGTCGCCGGTTGGATCGAGCGACCTACCCGGAGGTCGTAGCGCGCTTCTTGCGAAGCACGCATCGGGCGGGCAGCCCTTGTTGACGCCTCCCTATTTGGTCTTGCACTGCGAGGAGTTTGCCTAGCCGCGAAGTGTTACCACCCGCGCTGGTGCGCTCTTACCGCACCGTTTCACCCATCACCCGCTGCCCCTGTCGCCAGAGGCCCGCTGGCTGGTCTCTTCTCTGTTGCACTTGTCGTCACCCGACGGGATTCGCGCTGGCGTAAGCCGCACGCACCCATCGCCCGGTGCCCAGCCGTTAGCTGGCTCGCCGCCCTGTAGTGTTCGGACTTTCCTCTCCCACGCCGAAAAGCGTGGCAGCGACCGCCCGACCTGCTCTCTTGCAAGGCTCCGGCATTATAGCAAACCAGTGTTCAACACTTCCAGCACAAAAGTTAACAATGTGCTTACATTTATCAAATTCGTCCGTTAGTCGGCACGGGCTAGCCGAAGTATTTGATCCCGACGCGGAGGCTTTTGATGAGCGCGGGAGGCAGCGAGACGGCCAGGAGCATTGACATCAGGGCATGAGAGAGGGCCAGGGCGAAGAGGTTCGGGGCACGCTGGTAGACGTGTGCCCAGACGAGGCCGCCCGCGAAGGTCGCGATTGCCAGCCAGGGGTTCGGCAGGTGCAGCAGCGCGAAGACCGTTGCGACCAGCAGCACGCTCGGCCAGCCGCGCCCCAGAGCCAACTGCGCGCGGCGATTGATGAATCCTTGCAGGACGTACTGCTGCATGAAACCCCAGAGCGGCAACCACAAAGCCCACTCAAGAATCTGCCGGCCGTCGAAGCGCAGACCTTTCAAGAGCCATCCAGCGCCGACGATGAGAATCGCCGCCGCGAGGACGGGCAAGGTCAGCAGCCGCGCCGCGCGCCGGAAATTGTCCAGCCGCCAACCTATCTCCCGCGCTGTTTCACCACGCGTCCGGTGCGAGTAGAGCATCAAGGCGAAGGCGAGGCCGATAGGTATGGCCGCGACGAGCTTGCTGTTACCCGCGAACGGCAGGACCATCCACTCGGCTATCAGGAAGGACGCGGTGACGGACGCAATCTCCCACAGCGCAAGCGCGCGCTCATTCCGCGCGACCGTCTTGTCGTCCCCTTCTGCCGCCATCTTAGTCTCTCGCCTCATCGGCCGCGACGGTGAAAGTCAGCGGCTTGTCCAGGAGTTGCAACGTGCGGCGCTCGCCTTCGCCGCTCGCGTGCACGGCGTAGACGCGCGCCTCGTGGCGGCCTGCCGGGAGCGAGGGGGTATCGAAGACGAAGCCGTGGCCCTCGTCGGTCGCGCGCCCGGCAGCAAGGACATCCGGGCGCGCAACGTCAGCCGTCCGGTTGCCGACGAAGCGGCCGTCAATGTAGAGCTGCACCTCGACGCGCGCCTGCGGCTCACGCTGGTTGACGACCCAGCCGGCGACGTGGCGCGAGTCGGCTGCGTCGAGCGACCCGCGAAAGTATGGGGTGAAGGCCGTCAGGTAAAAGCCCACGGCGAGCGCGCCGACGAAGAGGGTTTCGACGGTCGCTTTGGCTATCAGAAAATGGGCCAGGCGCGCTCGCTTCAAAGACTCCGGCGCGGCCAGTCTCTCCATACTCATCGTCTCAAAAAAGGAAGGGGCGGCACATCCAAGGTTGCCGCCCCTACGCTCTTTTTCTCACCGCACGCCGGGCCGCTTTACTGGCCCGAGTAGTTATTCTGATTCGTGTCCTGATAACTGAGCGTGTGCCTTGTCGTCAGCGTCGCGTCCGCCGGCAGGTTCGGCCTGAGGCGCACGGCGACTCGAAGAACGGCCGTGTCGCCGGGTGCGAGTTCCGCCACGCGCCAGGTGAAACGCTGGTTAGCGCCGGGCGCGTCCTGCGTGTTCAAGCTGGGGTCGGAGTTGACGAACTCAAGCGCGTCCGGCAAGGTCTCGACCACGCTCAAGTTCTTCGCCAATCCGCTGCCTTCGTTGACCAGCACGAGACGATAGAAGATCGAATCTCCCGGCGCGGTCGAGTCCGACGCCTGCTCGGTGCGGACGCGCACGCGCGGCGTCGCGACCGTCAGCACGGTGTTGGCCTCACTTGCCTCCCGATTGCTTGAAAGCGAGCGCGCGACGACGTTGTAAGAGAACTGCTGGCGGTCGGGCGTGCTCGCAGGGATTTGCACGCGCAGCAAGAGCGGGTACTGCCCGCCGCGCGGCTCAATCTGGCCTGTCTGTCCCACTACGGGCTCAGACTCCTGGTGCTGCCCGTCGCCGTTGGTGTCCGCGTAGACGGTCGCCTGCGGAGCGCCCGGCGCTGTGACTCTCAGGTCGTAAGAGTCCGGCGCGTTGCCGGGGTTGCGGACGACGAAGGGGACGAAGATGGTGTCGCCCGGCGTCGTCGTCAAACCGACGGAGACGGCGTCAATCCTGGCCTTCGGGACTTTCCCGACCGTGATCGAAGGACTGTCGAAGTTCGAGCCGAAGGGCAGGGATTGTGTGCGCAACGCGCCCCGGCCGAGCGTGCTTGAATTCGCCAGCGCATCCGGCACGGCGCGCAGCGTGACAGAGATGTCGCGCGTGCTGCGCGCGCCCAAATCGCCCAGGCTCCAAATCGCCGTGCGCGAGGCGCGGTCATAGTTGATGGGCGCGGGGTTGGCGCTGACCAATTCAAAATTCGGGTTCAGTACGAAGTCCGCGCGGGTGGCTCGTGCGGGCGAGCTTCCGGCGTTACGAATCGAGATTGTCTGAGTGAACGTGTCGCCCGGCATGACCGAAGCGGAAGAGACGTTCGAGGTTCCCGCGAGCGAGGCGGCGACGACGTTGATCGAGCCGTCCGCGACTTTCAGCACCTGATAGTCGGCCTGCGAGGCTGCGCGCACGAAGAACTTCAATGTCTGCCCGTCGTTGGCCGTCTCGGGCACGCGCAAATTCAGCGTCACGTCAGCCGATGTGCCGGGCGCAAGCTGCGGCGTGACGAGGACGGGAAGCTCAGCGCCCCCGCCGCTCTGTGCCAGATTGAAGGTGGGCTGGAACTCCGCAGGCAAGTCCGTCTCAAGCCTGAACTGGTCTGCCTTGTTCCCTGTGTTCCTCACCGTCAGCGGTATCTGAATGCTCTGGCCCGGCTGCGCGAACTCGGAATTGCTCCTCAAAGCGAGCACGAGGTTCGGAACCTGCTTGACCGTCACGGTCAAGCCCCCGCTCGGCGAAAGCGGCGTCGTGTCTTCAGGCTGCGAGACACTTGGCGTCGTGTTGCGCGCAACCTGCACGGGCGGGGTCGAAATGTCAGGGGTCGGGGTCGGCGTCGGGCGCGGCGTCGGTTGCATGACGGGCGTCGTCGTTGTCCGCGAAGTGTTGCCCGAAGTCAGGTCGGTACGGGGCTGAATGCGCGTCGTGCTGGCGTTGGAGTTGTTGACGACCTGAACGGACGACGGCACGGTCTGTCCGGCGGTGCTTTCGGGCTGCGTCCTGGACTGGCGCGGTTGGACGCGACGGTCGCGCCCCGTATTGCGGCGCGAAGTGGTCATAGCCGGGTCGGTGCGCGCAATCTCGACTGGCGTCGGGGCCGGTGTCGGAGTCGGGGTCGGGGTGCCGCCGCGAGCCTGCTGCTGAGTGTTTCGTCCTGCCTGGGTCGAAGTGGTCGTGCCGGCAGTCGTCGTCGGCGTCTGTGTGCCAGTTGTATTTCTAGCGGTGCGCGGCGTAGGCGTCGGGGTGGCGACGGGAATAGCTTTCGGCGTCGGCGCTGTCCTGGCCGTCTGCGGGCGCGAACTGGCTTCGGCGCGGGCCGTCTCAAGCTCGCCCTCGTAAATGTCCGCGAACGGCGTGTCCTTGATGGTCTTCAGTCGCGCGCCGACCTGTTCGGCCTCCGGCAACTTGCCCAACTGCATGTATGAGCGCCCGAGCCAGAGCAGCGTCAGGTCCGTGATGATGCTGCGCGGATAGGTCTTGAGAAAGTCCTGTAGGACGACGGCCGCCTGGTCATAGCGGCCCTGGTTATACAGGTTCTGTCCTTTGGTGAACATGGCCTGCTCGGCGTCGCTCGGAATGTCCGGCTCCTGCTGCGCCGCCGCCATTCTTGAGGCGTCGCGCGCCGCAGCCGCGAGGACGGGCGCGAAGGGCGTGAGCAGTAAGGCCGCAACGAGAGCCGCCGCGCCGATTTTATTTCTCTTTATCAAGTTAGTAGACCTCCGGCAGGTAGGGGGATCATATGCTGATGGTGTTCGAGCTGTAAGCAATTGCCAGGGTAGCGTCTGCCGGCCAGACGGGCCGCAAACTTTTGACGCAGCATGATAACCTAAAAGCCGTGAATCGTGAATCGTAAATCGTAAATCGTAAAAACCTGGCTTTTCTATTCACGATTCACGATTTACGGCCTTTCTTTCTCACCAGCTTCCGCGAGTGACTTCCAGACGGTCGCCGGCTTCGAGGACGGGGTCGGGGATTTTACCGGCCTCAATCTGTTTCAGGTTGTATTCGGTGGTGACGAGGCGTCCATCCGCGCCCTGGCGCGCGACTTTGACCTTGCTGCCGGCGAAGCGCGTCGTGCCGCCGGAGGCGAGGACCGCCTGCGTCAGCGTCATCCCCTGATGAAAATCTTTCTGGCCCGGCGAGATGATCGCGCCGCCGATGTAGAAGAACTGCGGCGGGGCCGGCGGCAGCGCGGCGAGCGTCACGACATCGCCGGGCATGACGAGCGTCGTCATGGCCTTCGCGTCCGCGAGCTTCACTTCAATGCTCTGGCCGCCCTGGCGCATGATGGTCGCGCGCCCGGCTTCGGGACGCGGCTGGGCCTCGGCCAGGACGACGTAAAGCGGCACGGCATCGCGCCGCAGCACCTTCGTGCCGGGGTCGCTGACAAAGCCCGTGACGATGACGGTGTGGCTCGCGTACTCGCGCACGCTGACGACGAGTTCAGGGTTCTCGTAAACCTTGACGGCCGCGGTCAGTTGTCTATCAATCTCGTCGGTCGTGAGCCCGGCGACTTGCAGCGGCTCGCCAGCCAAAGGGTATTCGAGCAGCCCGCCGGCCATCACCATGAAGAGCGTGGACTCGCGCCCGCCCGCGTTGAGCAGGCGTATATCGAGCACGTCGCCGACGCCGACGCGGTAAATGCTCGACGGGTCAACGGGCTTCGGGTTGGCCTCTGGAGTCGCGGGTTTTGTTGTCGGGTCTTCATTCGAGACGGGCGAATCGCCCGGCACGCTCGTGATGGTTTTGGCGGGGGCGTCGCTCGTCGCGCCGCCTGAGTTGTCCGGCGCGAGCGGCGTGGCTGCGGCCGTCACGGGGGTAGAAGCTGCCTTATCCTGCTCGCTCGTCTTCTCGGTTTTCGTCGTAGTCCCGGCGGGAGCGATGTTGTTAGATTGTGCCAGCGCCGTGACCCCTTGCGCGCCGAAGACGAGCGCCAAGGCAAGCACGAATAGAACTCTCTTCATAATGCACTCAAATTCCTAGCCCTGTTGTTGAGGCGAAGGGCCGCGGCCGGGCAATGGCGCTGCGCTTCGCGTGTGTTAAAGCCGGTCTTAGAACGGGCGGCCGCGCACTTCGTTGCGCCGTCCGAATTCAAAAATCAGCGAAAGACGGTTGCGGTTGAACGTAAAGATGGGGATGGTCGAATCCCTGCGCTGAAAACTGTAGACCAGGCGGGTCTTGAGCAAATCGCTGAAGCGGAAGCCCGCCTCCGCCGAGAAGCCGTAAAGATGGTCATCACGCTTGAAGCCAGCGAACTGGCCGACCGTCACGCCGCCGCTCGCCGTCGAGTTGGGGACGACGCGGACGGGGAAATTCAATTGTTGGTAATTAACGCCCAAAGCCAGCTTAAGACTCCCGCCCTGAGTAGTTTCGAGGCGCGCGGACCCACCCGTCGAGAGCAGGCGCGCGTTACCCCCTTCTAGATTAAACGCCGAAAGCTGCGTTTTTCGCAGACCTGCCAGCTCTAAAAACGTGTTATCGCTGAAAGCGCGGCGGAAGCGGTAGTCGAAAATCAGGCTGCTGAAGTTGTTGACCTCGGGCGCGTACTTAAACACGTCGCGCTCGTAGCCCAGGCGGAAGGCCATCCCGCTCGTCTCAGAGACCTGCGTGCGCGCGCCCAACTCGAACTGGTAACGCCGGAAATGGCCCAGCGCGTCGAACTGCGGCCTGAAAGGCACGTCCGAAACGGTGTTGGCGTAGTTGAAAGAGACGAAGCCGGTCGTCACTTCCGAGATGTCGCGCTCGAAGGCAATGCCCCCCTTCAACTCTTCGTAATCAACGAAGAGCGGTGCGCCCGCGATGTGGTCCTTGCTCCAACGCACGAGGTTGTAGCCCCCTTCGAAGGCCAGGCGGCTGCGCGGGTTCAGGAGGAACTCTGCACGAACGCCCGCGTCGTTGCGGTTGAAGGTGTCGCCGACGATGTAGACCTCGCCCGCCGGGTCGAACTCGCGCGGGTCTAAGGCCGAGCGCACGAAGTGGTCGCGCACGGCGAGGCGCACGAACGGCGTGACCTCGAAGCGCGCGTCCAGGTCGAGCGTGTGACCGTTGGCCCAGTGGCCCGTCGTCAGGCGGCGCAGGCGCGCTTCGTAGGCGATGCGCAGGGCGTGCGTGACGCCCGGTATCTCGTATTCGAGGCGCGGGGCCAATTTCAGGACGGTGAGGTGGCGACCGTCAGCCGAGCGATAGAAAAAGTTATCGTCGTAAGTCGCGCCGAGTTGGACTGAAGGGCGGAGGTAGCCCCCGCCGAAAGGCCGTCCCCCAACCTCGTCTCTTTCCGCGGCGGTCGAACCCGGAACCCAGACGCCGGGCGTCGCGCCGGGCGGCTCCATCGCCATCGGGATGAAATTAAAGAAACCCGGCGCGGGACTCGCGGCGTTGGCGGACGGCAGGAAGAACGTGGGCGCGAAGCCAGAGGCCGCGCTGCCAGGGAAACGGAAAGACGAGACGGGTAATTCGCCCCAGATGGTGCGGCCGCGGAAGATTGTCTGCGGCGCTGAAGAAGCGAGCACAGAAGTTGTGCCAGTTGTTTGCGCCGCCGGCACAGCCGCCGCGTAGTTCACAGCCGGGCGCTGTCGGCCCGCGTCCGCGACCCTTTCGTTCAACTCGTCAGTCATGGGCAGGGCCTCTATCTGGACGGACCCTTTCTCGGTTGATGACGACCGCGCTTTGGCGACCTCCGTGGTTGCGTTGGCGGGCGCGCGGCGGCGCAGGCGCGCGAAGTCAGCGGCGACGCCGATGACCAGGCGGTTGAAGTTTTTCTTCTGCGCGACCGTCGCACCGTCGCCGAGCGTGATCATCACGTCCACGTAAGGCTCGCCGTCGCGCTCGCCCGCGACGGTTCGCACCTCGCTCGCCAGCGCGTCGTCAACCACGTAGCTCTGCCGCAGGAGCGACCGCGCGCCGCGGATACGTATGACCGTCTGGCGGCCGCGCGAGTAATGCTCGACCGTCGCGTCCTCGAACGAGCCGTCGGCTGTAATCTCAATGCGGACGAAGCCCGCCTCGCTGACGACGTTGAGCCGCACGAGCTGCATCGTGCCGGCCGCAGCCGTGCCCGAAAAATTCGACGGCAACAGGAAGCCGTAGAGAGGAATTGACAGAAAGGCGACGAGCGAGACGGCGACTCTCGCCGTCCTACAGCGCCGACCCTTCCGGCTCACGCTCCTTTGAGGTAAGCGTTCTCGCGTCATCTTTTCACCGGATGTTTGAGAAACCTCTATTCGTCGGGCGGCGCGCATGTGTGCCCGCGCCGTGTGCTTGGAGTCCTGATTGTTCGTTTGACGGCAGCTCGTTACCGCAAGAGGCTCCGGGGCAAACGGGGCCTATATTTGCACCCTGAATATTACTCCCCAACTCTAGGCGCTGGCAAGGATTTTGGCGGAAAAAGATGCGGCCACAGCTCCGCGAAACGCACGCGCACCAGCTCCTCCACATCGTCTGCCGCCTCGCAATCCAGACACGCCGTGGCAATCTGCTGCGCGTCGGCGTACTTGATGCCCTCGACGACGCGGCGCACGCGCGGAATCGAGGCGGCGGCCATGCTCAACTGCGTCGCGCCGAGGCCGACGAGGATGACGGCGTAGGCAGGCGTCCCGGCCATCTCGCCGCAGACGACCGTCGGGATAAAAGCCTTGCGCGCGGCTTCGAGCGTGCGCTCGATGCTTTGCAGGACGGCCGGGTGGAGTGAGCGGAACCAGTCGGCCACCTCTTCGTTGGCGCGGTCCACCGCCAGCAGATACTGAACCAGATCGTTCGTGCCGAGACTGAAGAAATCAACTTCGCGCGCCACCTTGTCGGCGCTCATCACGGCCGACGGCACTTCGATCATCGCGCCGATGCCGACCGCGCCCGTCGTCTTCCCCTCAGCTTCGAGGCGCGCACGCTCCTCGTTGATGATGCGCCGCGCGCGCCGCACGTCTGTTAAGTCCGAGATCATCGGCAGCACGATGTCCAGCTTCCCATTCGTCGCCGCGCGCAGGATGGCCCGCGCCTGCGTGCGCAGCACGTCCTCCTGCCGCAGGCTGTAGCGTATGGCGCGCAGGCCGAGCGCCGGGTTGCGCTCGCCGTCGCCGGTCGCTCCGCCAAACTTTTCACCGCCGAGATCGAAGAGGCGTATGTTCGCCCCGTCCTCGCCGGCCAGCGCCGCGACCTCTTCGTAAGCCCTCAACTGCTCCTCTTCCGAAGGCATCGCGCCCTTGTGTGAGAGCAAAAACTCGGAGCGGTAGAGCCCTATCCCGTGAGCGCCGTAACGACGCACGTCCTCATACTCGGCCGGCAACTCTACGTTGGCCCTGAGCGTTATCTCTTTTCCGTCCAGCGTCCGCGAAGGGCCGACGCGACTGGCCTCGCCCGCGGGGTACTGTACGGCAGCCGCCGCAGCGCTTTTCGTTACAGACTGGTAGTGCTCGACGGTCGCGCGCGAAGGGTGAAGGATAACGAAGCCCTGCTGCGCGTCCACGACGATTGCGTCGCCGGTGCGAGCGCGCCGGTGCAAATCGCGCAGGCCCACGACCGCCGGAATCCCGAGTCCGCGCGCGATAATCGCCGTGTGCGAAGTCCAGCCGCCCGCGTCCGTGGCGATGGCGCGCGCGTGCTCAAAATCGAGTTCGGCCACGGCCGACGGCAGCAAGTCCTCCGCGACGATGACGGCGTCTTCCGTCAGTTGCCGCAAGTGCGGGCGGCCTCCGCCGAGCGCGACCAGAATGCGCTGCGTCACGTCCTCTATGTCGGAGCCGCGCTCGCGCAGGTAGTCGTCCTTAATCTCATCGTAAACGGCGAGCAGGCGGTCGGCCGCGACCTTGACGGCCCACTCTGCGTTCGAGCGCTCCTCGCGTATAAAAGTCTCCACGTCGCCGAGGAGCTTGCGGTCTTCGAGCATCAGGAGATGAGCGTCGAAAATGTAGGCGTGCTCCGCGCCGAGCTTTTTTTCGGCCCGCGCCTTGACCGCCAGGAGTTGACGGCGCGCAAGGCGGATCGCGGCGCGGAAGCGGCGCGTCTCGCGCTCCACGTCTCCTTCGTCGAGCGTCGCGCGATAGACCTGTCGCGCGCCGTTGAAGACGCGCAGGACGCGCCCGACGACCACGCCTTCCGAGACTGCGCGGCCGCGCCAACGCTCCTCGCGCCCCTGGCTGTTACGCCGCCTGCTCAACTTTCCTTCTCCCCGAAACCGCTGGCGAACAGCCCGCACAGCGCGGCCATCGCCTCCGCCTCGTCCGCGCCCTCCGCTGTCGCCAGCAATTTTGTACCGCGCGCGGCGGCCAGCATCAACACGCTCAGGATTGATTTGGCATCCGCGGAGGCCGTGCGGTCTTCACGCTCAAGCCGGAGCGCGCTCTGGTAGGCGTTCGCGGTGCGGACGAGAAGCGCTGCGGCGCGCGCGTGCAGGCCCAGGCGGTTCGTGATTTCGACCCAGCGCTCGACCATCTACCCTTTCTTCTGCGGCGCGAGCAGTTCGCCCGCAAGATATATCCCCTCGCGGCCCTGGTCGCGCACGCGCCGCGCGACCTCGGCGAGCGAGTCCGATTCCGCCTGGCTCGCCAGCTTGATGACCATTGGGAGGTTGACGCCCGTCACCACTTCAATCTCGCCGTCCGCGAGGAACATGGAAGTGATGTTGGTGGGCGTGCCGCCGAACATGTCCGTCAGAATCAGGACGCCGCGCCCCTCGGAGACGCGGCCGATGGCGCGCTCGATCTCGTCGCGCGCAGCCTCAACGTCGTCGTGCCAGCCGATGGAGACGGCCGTGATGTGTTTGACTTGCCCGACGATCATTTCGGCCGCGGCCAAAAACTCGCTCGCCAACTGGCCGTGCGTCACGATCACGCCGCCGACTCTGCTTGGCTGCGCTTCTGCTTTTGATGGATTCTCTGTCATCTCTGTTTTTGCTTACCGTTCGTCGTTCTTCCGCCGCGCTGGCGGCCCTGTCATTAATGCCTCGCCTACGCGAAATGTTTTTCATTTACTCTTCCGCCGCTTCGCCTTCTTCACGTCGCGGTGGATGGCCTGCGCCTCGAAGCCTGCGCGGCGCAAGCGTCGGGCGAGTGCGTTGGCGACCATCACGGAGCGGTGACGGCCGCCCGTGCAGCCTATCCCGACAGTCACATAAGACTTTCCTTCGCGTTTGTAAAGCGGCAGGAGGTAGTCCAGCAAGTCGCTGAAGCGGTGCAAGGTCTCCGCGACCTCCGGTTTTGTCTTCAGGTACTCGACCACGCGGCGGTCGTGGCCCGACAGGTCGCGCAGCTCCGCGACGAAATAAGGGTTCGGCAGATGCCGCACGTCGAAGAGCAATTCCATCTCGGGCGGGCTGCCATACTTGTGTCCGAAGCTCAGGACCTGCACACGCATCGGCGTGCCGTCCGTGTTCGGACTGAAGCGCTCGACCAGGAGACGGCGCAAGGTGTGTACGGTGTGCTCTGAAGTGTCGGTGATGTGGTCGGCGAGCGAGCGTATATTTGCCATCGCCTCGCGCTCGTCGCGGATGGCTTCGAGGAGGCCGCCGCCGGACTCGGCCGGGTGCGGCCGCCTTGTTTCGCTGAAGCGCCGCTGCAAGACCTCGTCGGAGGCTTCGAGGAAGAGGACGAAGACGCGCAGCCCCTGGTCGCGCAGGACGGAAAGCGCCTGCTCGAACTCCGAGAGGAACCGACCCTCGCGTATGTCAACGGCCAGCGCCGCGCGCTCGATGCGTGCCTCACCGTCCTCGCCCGGCTGGACGAGCCGCGCGAAGGTGGGCAGCAACGTCAGCGGCAGGTTGTCAACGCAGAAGTAGCCCAGGTCCTCAAATGCGTTCGTCGCCGACGACATCCCGGACCCGGAGAGCCCGGTGATAATCACGATGTCCGGCGACCCTTCGCGCTCGACCTCTTGTTCCGCCATACCGTAAACAGTAAACAGTTATCAGTAGTCAGTCAAAGGCAGATTTAAGTCCCGTCAGGGACGGTTGATAATAGCCCAGCCATTTATGGCTGGGTAAGAGAGTCAATCAACGTTCTGAGTCCCGTAGGGACGGCTGAACAGCCGTGCGGCTCTCAGGTTCAACCGTCCCTACGGGACTGCGGATTTCTATTATGCTCTCTCCCAGCACTGAAGTGCCGGGCTATCGTCATGCCGTCCCTGACGGGACGAAAACAGCATCCGGTACTAATCACTGACTAACCGCCTACTTCTCTTCCAGCATCTTCGAGTGGCGCTCGACGAACGTCTGTGCGGCGTCGTAGCCGCGCGCGCGCAGGAGTTGAACGCGGACGGCCGTCTCGACGAGAGTCGAGAGGTTGCGGCCG
>DATFCB010000176.1:0-3640 GCA_035253525.1 Pyrinomonadaceae bacterium
TCCTATCCCAATCGTACATACCCATCGTCATTACCTCCGGTGATGAAGGGATGAGGGATGAGGGATGAGGGATGAAATAAGAACTCTTTCTTTTCTTCATCCCTCATCCCTCATCCCTCATCCCTTCGTTAGTTCTTCGCCTTGTCCACAAGCCTTCCTTCGCTGAGCCAGGGCATCATGCCGCGCAGGCGCGCGCCGACGCGTTCGATCTGGTGCTCGCGTGTTTTCGTTTCCAACTCCTGAAAACGCGGACGGCCCTTGCCGTTCTCTTTCATCCACTCGCGGGCGAACGCGCCCGACTGAATCTGTGCCAGCAAGTCCTGCATCCGGCGCTTCGTCTCGTCGTTGATCACGCGTGGGCCGCGCGTCATGTCGCCGTACTGCGCCGTATTCGAGATTGAATAGCGCATCTCGGAGATGCCGCCCTCGTAAATCAAATCAACGATCAATTTCATCTCGTGCAGGCACTCGAAGTAGGCCATCTCCGGCGCGTAGCCAGCCTCGACCAGCGTCTCGAAGCCGGCCTTGATGAGCGCGGTCAGGCCGCCGCAGAGCACGGCCTGTTCGCCGAAGAGGTCCGTCTCGGTCTCCTCGCGGAAACTCGTCTCGATAATGCCTGCGCGCCCGCCGCCGATGGCCGACGCGTAAGCCAGGCCGACGCTTCTGGCGTCGCCGGTCGCGTCCTGGTGCACCGCGAGCAGGCACGGCACGCCCGCGCCGCGCTCGTACTCACGGCGGACGAGGTGGCCCGGCCCCTTCGGTGCGACCATGAAGACGGAAACGTCCACGGGCGGCACGATGAATTCGTAATGAATCGAGAAGCCGTGCGAGAAGGAGAGATATTTTCCGGGAGTCATTGACTCGGCTACGTCGCGCGCGTAAACACTCGCCGCCTGCTCGTCGGGCACGAGCATCATCACTATGTCGGCCGCGGCGGCGGCCTCCGCCACGGGCAGGACGCGCAAGCCGGCCTCTTCGGCCTTCGTGCGCGAGGGGCTGTCGGGGCGGAGTCCGACGATTACGTCGCAGCCCGACTCCTTCAAGTTGTTGGACTGCGCGAAGCCCTGGCTGCCGTAGCCTATGACGGCGATTCTCTTCTCGCGGAGCGCGCCCGCGTCCGCGTCACTGTCGTAATAAATCTTCATTATCCAGTTCCTCTCAAAATCTTCTTTCACTTCTTTGCGTCTTTGCGCCTTGGCGAGAGATATTCCTCACGCCAAGGCGCAAAGACGCAAAGGGGTTGAGTCAGGTGGTGTAGCCTGCTTCCTGTTCTTCGTCTTCCGCTGGCACAGTTTCAAGGTTCGAGAGGCGGCCGATGGCGATGCAGCCCGTGCGCGTGATGTCGTTAATACCGATGGGCCGCAGCAGTTCGATGAAGGCTTCGACCTTCTCCTTGTTGCCGGAAGCCTCTACGATCATGCGCGTCTGCGAAATGTCCACGACCTTGGCGCGGAAGACCGCGACGAGGCTCAGAACCTCCTGGCGCGTCGCGCCCGCGCTCGCCTCGACATCAATCAAAGCCATCTCGCGCTCGATGTGCGGCTGGCGCGTCACGTCGCGCACCTCGCGCACGCGCGCCAGGCGCTCGCACTGCTTGACAATCTGCTCGATGGTGCGGTCGTCGCCGACTGTTACGACCGTCACGCGCGACCAGCGCGGGTCCGGCGTCTGCCCGACCGAAACCGTCTCGATGTTGAATCCGCGCGCGCTGAACAGCCCGACGATCCGCGAAAGCTCGCCCGGCTGGTCCGCGACGACGATGGAAAGTGTGTGACGCATCGAGTCAGGGATGAGGGATGAAGGAATGCTCGTTGAATCAATGATTCAACGAGCGGTTCACTCAAACCCTTTCATCCCTCATCCCTCATCCCTTCTTGAGTGATCATGTCCCGCGAGTTCGCGCCCGCAGGGACGATGGGGAAGACGTTCTCTTCTTTGGAGACGACGACATCAAGGACTGCGACTCCTTTGTGCGCGAGGCCGGCGGCCAGGACTTCCGTTAACTCTTCGGGGCGCGTGGCGCGGCGAGCGAACGCGCCGTAGGCTTCGGCGAGCTTGACGAAGTCCGGCGAGACGGAGAGGTCAACCTCCGAGTAAGCGCGGTCGTAAAACATCTCCTGCCACTGGCGGACCATCCCCAAGTAGCCGTTGTTCATCACGACGACCTTGACGGGCACGTCGTACTGCACGGCCATCGCCAGTTCCTGATTCGTCATCTGGAAGCCGCCGTCGCCGACGACCGCCAGGACGAGTTGGCCCGGCGAAGCCAACTGCGCGCCGATGGCAGCGGGCAGGCCGAAGCCCATCGCGCCCAACCCCCCGCTCGTAATCAACTGGCGCGAGCGCTTGAACGGGTAAAACTGCGCGGCCCACATCTGGTGCTGCCCCACGTCGGTCGTTATCAGCGCCTCGCCCGCGGTCAGGCGATGTAGCTCGCGGATGACGTGCTGCGGCTTGATCTCGTCGCGCGACCCCGCGAAGCGCAACGGCTGCTCGTGCTGCCACGCGCGCAAACGCTCCCACCACTCGGCGCGGCCGACGATGCTTTCGTCAATCGCTTCCGGCCCACGCGCGCTGATTTCCGTCCTCAGCGCGGAAAGAGCCTGGCGCGCGTCAGCCGTCAGAGAGATGTCGGGCGCGCGGTTCTTGCCGATGTTGGCCGGGTCAATCTCTACGTGTATGACGCGCGCACCGGGCGCGAACGTGGCGAGTTTGCCCGTCACGCGGTCGTCGAAGCGCACGCCGACGGCGATGAGCAAGTCGCTCTCGGCGACAGCCATGTTCGCCGCGTAGGTGCCGTGCATGCCGAGCATGCCGAGCGAGAGCGGGTGCGCGGACGGGAAGCCGCCGAGGCCCATCAGCGTCGGCGTGACCGGAAGCTGCAAACTTTCGGCGAACGCCAGGAGTTCCGCGGCTGCGCCGGAGTTGACGATGCCGCCTCCGACGTACATCACAGGGCGCGCAGCCTGAAGAATCTCCGAGGCCGCGCGCCTGACTGTGCGCGCGTCGAGCCGCGACTGCTGTTCGACGCAGGGGAAGCTGACGCTCTCCAGGCGTGACGACGAAGCCCTGGCCGCCGACACGTCTTTCGGGATGTCTATGACGACGGGGCCGGGCCTTCCGCTGCGCGCTAAGTGAAAAGCTTCGTGCACCGTCGCCGCCAAATCGCGCACGTCGCGCACCAGATAATTGTGCTTGACGCAGGGGCGCGTGATGCCGACCGTGTCAACTTCCTGAAAAGCGTCTGTGCCAATAAGCAAGGTGGGGACCTGGCCCGTGATGACGACAATCGGGGTCGAGTCCATGTAGGCGTTGGCGATGCCTGTCACGGCGTTGGTTGCGCCGGGGCCGGAGGTGACGAGCGCCACGCCGACACGACCCGAAGCGCGCGCGTAACCTTCGGCCATGTGGACCGCGCCCTGCTCGTGGCGCACGAGGTAGTGCGTGACGCGCTCGCGCACGCGCCACAATTCGTCGTAGATGTGCAGGACCGCGCCGCCCGGATAGCCGAAGATGCAGTCCACGCCCTCGTGCACCAGCGCCTCCATCAGAATCTCTGCCCCGCGCGGGCACAACTCGTCCGCGGGAGCCTGCGAGACTCTCGTCGCCTGCCATATCAAGCTTGCTTGTGCGCTCATCT
>DATFCB010000177.1:0-5748 GCA_035253525.1 Pyrinomonadaceae bacterium
CGCCGCGGTCGCGGTCACGGTCACGACCGCCGCCGCCGCCGCCGTAGCCGCCGCGCCCGCCGCCCGGCCCGCGGTCGGTCTTCGGCTTGGCCTCGTTGACGGTCAGGTTGCGGCCGTTGAGGTCCTTGCCGTTGAACTGCTCGATGGCCGCCTGTGCGTCCTCGGCCGTCGCCATCTCGACGAAGCCGAAGCCGCGCGAGCGTCCCGTCTCGCGGTCCTCTATGACTGATGCTGATTCGACTGTGCCCGCCTGCGAGAAGTGTTCGCGCAGTTCGTCGCTCGTCGTCTTGAAGGAGAGATTGCCGACGTAAAGTTTCGTACTCATTTCTTCTTCTTAGTCCTCTGAGGTCAAGGAAGCTCTGGGCAGTATGGAATCGCAAGACAAGGCGGGGAGGCCAGCCTCTACGGCGAAACGCGACGCGCGCCCGGCGCTCTAACTATCGGAGAGCGGCTTCTAACTGGTTGACAACTAGCCTCACTCTCTCTTCAGCCGAACGTCGTCGCTTCACGGTCACGGGCAGGCGCAATCACCGTTGATGCGCGAGAGTAGGAATACGACAAGCGCAAGTATGCAGGACATTCACGCCCGAGCGCAAGGGGGAAAAAGGCACGATGCGTAGAAAAATTCTCTGCACCTTTCTGCTCTTTTGCGCCCTCGCTCAGGGACTCGCGCCCGCCGCGATTTGGGCCAAACAACGGCTGGCGCGAGCGGCTGGGGGAGCGCCTGCGGGCGGACAGTCACGCGCCCTCTGGCCCGGCTCGCGCTTTACGGAGGCCGACCGCAGGCGCGCCGTCATGCGCGGGCTGAACTTCATCTACCGCACGGCGCTGGACAAGCGCAACTTCGAGGACTACGGCCACGATTATCTATGGTGCTTTTACAGTCTGTCGGCCGCCGTGCGCGACCCCTTCGTGAGGCGCGAGGCGCGGCGGATGGGGCTGGAGCGTGCGCGCTTCTGGCGGCGCAACCACCGCGCCGTCCCCGTCGAAGCGGACGCCGGCACAATCGCCAACCTGGCCTACGGCGCGGACGCGGCCGACAGCCTGGGCGTCTTCGACCCCGAGTTGAAAAGGCAGCTCAGACGCGCGGCACCGCGCTTCAAAGCGCGCGACTACCTGCTCTTCGACCCGCGCGTGGAGCCGCCGCCCGCGGACGTGCCCGACGAGTGCGGGCGCTGCGGCGCACTGAACGGGCGCGGGAGCGAGGTCTGCTACGTCTGCCACTCGCCGCTCGTCATGCGCACGCGCTACGACGTGTGGTACGACGCGCTCATCACCGCTTACGTCGGCGAGCGCTCGGGAGTATCTTTGGGCGCGCGCTACGCGGACGTGCTCAAGTGGCTGCCGACTTTGCGCCCGTACCGCGCGCGGCCCGCAGATGCGGGCGAGGAGTTTCACGACACGGTCTACGCCATCACGCACATCGTCTACACGCTGAACAACTACAGCCAGTCCAAACTCTCGCCGCGCCTCTTGCCGCAGGAGTTCGAGTTTCTGAAGACGAATCTCAAGGCGGCGATAGAGACGGACGACGCGGACATGCTCGGCGAATTCATGGACTCGCTGCGCGCCTTCGGGGTGACGACCGATGACCCACTGATGCGCACCGGGATGGAGTATTACCTCACACACCAGAACCCGGACGGCAGTTGGGGCGAGACACAGGAGAAAGACATCTACATGCGCTACCACCCGACGTGGAACGCCGTCGCGGGCCTGAGCGAATACAACTGGCGCGGCGAAGGATTGAGTTTCCCCGAGGTGAGGCCGCTGCTCGAACAATGGGCGCAGGCGGAGTCAAGCGCGGCGCTTGATTTCGTGTTCGGGAAATCGTCGCCCGACACGAAATCTGCTAGGATTCCAGGCGGAGGTTAATCTAAATAAGAATGAGCACTGCTCCCAATAAAGTCATCTACTCAATGGTCGGCGTCGGCAAATATTACGACAAGCGGCCCGTCCTCAAGGACATTTATCTTTCTTACTTCTACGGCGCGAAGATCGGCGTCATCGGCCTCAACGGCTCCGGCAAAAGCTCGCTCCTGAAAATCCTCGCGGGCGTGGACCGCGAGTTCGTCGGCGAGACGGTCATCTCGCCCGGCTACACGGTCGGCTTCCTTGAGCAGGAGCCGCGGCTGGACGAGACGAAGACCGTGCGCGAGATAGTCGAGCAGGGGGCGCAAAGTGTCGTTGACCTGCTCAAAGAGTTCGACGAGATCAACGCACGTTTCGGCGAGCCGCTGAGTGATGATGAAATGGCACAGCTTCTCGAACGGCAGGGCGCGGTCCAGGAGAAGCTGGACGCGGCGGACGCCTGGGATTTGGACTCGCGGCTTGAGATGGCTATGGACGCGTTGCGCTGCCCGCCGGGCGAGACGCCCGTCAAGATACTGTCGGGCGGCGAGCGCCGCCGCGTCGCGCTCTGCCGCCTGCTCCTGCAAAAGCCGGACATCCTCCTTTTGGATGAGCCGACGAATCACCTCGACGCCGAATCGGTCGCCTGGCTCGAACAGCACCTGCAAAAATATCCTGGCACAGTTATCGCCGTCACGCACGACCGCTATTTCCTGGACAACGTCGCGGGCTGGATTCTGGAACTGGACCGCGGCGAGGGCATCCCCTGGAAGGGCAACTATTCTTCCTGGCTCGAACAGAAGCAGGAGCGCCTGCGCCGCGAGGAGAAGTCGGAGAGCGAGCGGCAGAAGACCTTGCAGCGCGAGTTGGAGTGGATTCGGATGTCGCCCAAAGGCCGCCGGGCGAAAGGCAAGGCGCGCATCAACTCATATGAAGCCCTGCTCAACCAGGAGAGCGAGGGCCGCCGCCAGGACCTGGAGATTTACATCCCGCCGGGGCCGCGCCTGGGCCAGCGTGTGATTGACGCGGAGCAGGTGAGTAAGGCTTACGGCGACAACCTGCTCGTCGAGGAGATGACGTTTCAACTTCCGCCGGGCGGGATCGTCGGCGTCATCGGGCCGAACGGCGCAGGCAAGACCACGCTCTTCCGAATGATTACGGGCCAGGAGCAGCCGGACGCGGGCACGATCAAGATTGGCGAGACGGTCAGGCTCGCCTACGTTGACCAGAGCCGCGAGACTTTGAACGCCGACAAGAGCATTTGGGAGGAAATTTCGGGCGGCCTCGACGTGGTCGCGCTCGGCGCGCGCGAAGTCAACTCGCGCGCTTACGTCGCGCGCTTCAACTTTTCCGGCACAGACCAGCAGAAGAAAATCGGCACACTTTCCGGCGGCGAGCGCAACCGCGTCCACCTGGCGAAAGTTCTCAAGGAGGGGGCAAACGTGCTGCTCCTGGACGAGCCGACCAACGACCTGGACGTGAACACGATGCGCGCGCTGGAAGAGGCGCTCGAAAATTTCGCTGGCTGCGCCGTCATCATCAGCCACGACCGCTGGTTCCTCGACCGCATCGCAACGCACATCCTCGCCTTCGAGGGCGACAGCCGCGTCGTCTGGTTCGAAGGCAACTACTCCGACTACGAGGCCGACCGCAAAACACGTCTCGGCGCAGCCGCAGACCAACCCCACCGCATCAAGTACCGCCACCTGACGCGGGGCTGAGTTGCTATGAGCTGTTGGCAACGGGTTTTGAAGATTTACTGCTGAAGCGCGTGCGCTGATGCTTCCTGTTCCGGCGGCTGCGCGTCTTCAATCTCTTTCACTTCGAGGATGGGCAGTTCGATGAAGAAGGTGGAGCCTTCGCCGGGGGTTGAGCGCACGGTGACTTCGCCGCCGTGGGCGCGGGCGAGGTGTTTGACGATGGCGAGGCCGAGGCCGGTGCCGCCCATCTCGCGCGAGCGGGCGCGGTCAACGCGGTAGAAGCGCTCGAAGATGCGTTTGATGTGTTCGGGCGTGATGCCGTCGCCGGTGTCCGCGACCACGATGCGGTCGCGCGCGTTGCGCTCGTGGCTGACCGTCACCCGGCCGCCCTCGCGGTTGAACTTGATCGCGTTGTCAATCAGGTTCGTCAGCATCTGTTCGAGGCGTCCGGCGTCCGCGAAAACGATTGCGTCGCCCGCGACCTCGTTGACGAGCGAGATGCGGCGCTCCTCCGCGCGGCGCGCGAGGGCCGTCAGCACGTCGCCCACCAGCGCGCGCAAGGGAATCTCTACGACCTCGACCTTCACCGTCCCGGCCTCTATCGCCGATAACTCAAGAATGTCGTCAATCAGAGTGTGCATGCGCTCGGCGTTGCGGCGGATGATGGAGAGGAAGCGGCGGTTGCTCGCGCTGTCGTCGAGCGCGCCGTCTTCGAGTGTCTCGACGAAGGCGATGATGGCCGTCAGCGGCGTGCGCAACTCGTGCGAGACGTTGGAGAGAAACTCCTGGCGCACGCGCTCAAGTCTTTCCAGACGCGTGATGTTGAAGAAGACGCCCATCGCCCCACGGTGGCCGGCCGCGTCCAGACGCAGCGGGACGACGCGCAGGTCGAAGATGGAGCCGCCCGGACCCTGCATCTCGACCTTCGTCTCCGATTGCTCGCCTTCGCCGAGCGAGGCCGTGAAGGCGGAATGAATCGCCGGGTTGCGCGACAGGTCGGAGAGCCGCCGCCCTTCCGTCGTGCCGAAAATCTCCCGCGCCGCGCGGTTCGACGCGACGACGCGCATCTCCGAGTCCACAACCAGCACGCCCTCGCGCATCCCGCTCATCATCACTTCGAGGAGCACGCCTGCGCGCAGCTCCGCGCGCTCCATCTCCCTTTTCCGCTCCTCGGCCCGGTCGGGGACGACGACCGCCCCTTCTTTCAACTCTTCCTTCCAGTCCGCGAAGAGCTTCCCCAGGACCGCGCCCGCCACCAGCGAGAAAAAAATCGCCAGCCTCGTGCGCAGGTTCCACACGGAACTGACGAGCAGCCCCGCCGCCACCGCGCTCGACAGGAAGAGCAGAAACTTGACGCGAACAGACATAACGAAGGGATGAGGGATGAGGGATGAGGGATGAAAGGGGTTAAGTGAAAAGCTCACCGAATCTGTGATTTAACGGGCCTTCACTTCATCCCTCATCCCTCATCCCTCATCCCTTATTTTCCGTGCATCCGACGAAGCGGTAGCCGACGCCGACGACCGTCTCGATTGCTTCGCCGCAGGGGCCCAGCTTCTGGCGCAGGCGGCGGATGTGAACGTCCAGGGTGCGCGTGTCGCCGTAGTACTGGTGGCCCCAGACATCGTCCAGGAGGCGCTGGCGTGTGGCGACGCGGCCGGCGCTCCTGGCGAGCGTCGTGAGCAGCGCAAACTCCTTGCGCGTCAGCTTAACGCTCGCCCCGTCGCAGGTGACGTGCATGTCCGCGAAGTCAACGACGAGCCGGGCGTCCTCGTAGCGCGCGCTCGAAGTCTCGTCAACTCTGCGCAGGACGGCGCGCACTCGTGCCATCAGCTCGCGCACCGAGAAGGGTTTCGTGATGTAGTCGTCCGCGCCCACGTCGAAGCCGCCGACGCGGTCGGCCTCCGAGGAGCGCGCCGTCAGCATGATGACGGGCAGGCGGCGCGTCGCCGGCTCGCGCCTGAGACGGCGGCACAACTCCGTGCCGCTCATTCCCGGCAGCATCAAATCCAGGATGACGAGCTGCGGCGGGTTCTTCGCGTCGAGCGCGGCGGCCAATCCCTTCTCCCCCGTCTCGGCGACGAGCGCACGCAACCCCTCGCGCTCAAGATTGTACCGCAGGCTCTCCGCGATGTCGGCGTCGTCTTCTATGATTAGTACAGGTCTCATAAATTAAGGGATGAGGGATGAGGGATGA
>DATFCB010000178.1:0-6469 GCA_035253525.1 Pyrinomonadaceae bacterium
CATAAGAAAGCCTTCCACCCGGAGGCCAAGCTCTTCTGGATTCGCGACGGCCAGTTCACGCAGCGCACGAGCGCAGACTACATCGCAGGGGCTCCCGGCAAGCCTGCCGATGACGAGGCGCAGCGCAAACGCAGCATCGAAATGATAGACATCACCGGCAACGCGGCGGTGGCGAAAGTCGTCCTCGACTACCCGAATGCGAAGTTAACCGACTACATGTCCTTGCTTAAAATTGACGGCGAATGGAAGATCGTCAATAAGACGTTCGTGGCGGAGCCTAAGGCGAAACCATAAAGAAGTGATAAGTGATGAGTGATAAGTGATAAGTAAAAGAAAGCAGGGTTTTAAACTTATCATTATCACTCATCACTTATCACCAGGAGATTGAGATGAGACGCACCTGTATGATCGGAATTATCTTGACCGTGGTTTTCTCGCTGGGCTTCGGCGCGGTGGTGGCGGAGGGGCCGGACTTCAGCGGGAGTTGGGCGCTGGACAGGAGCCGCAGCATAGGTATGCCGCCGGGCATGGACCAAACGATGACCGTCGTGCAGACGGGCGACAAGATAGAGTTGGAGACCAAGCTCATCACGGCGCAGGGCGAGCGTGTAGTCAAAGACGCCTACAAGCTTGACGGCAAGGAGACCGAATTCACGCCGCAAGGCCCGCAAGGCCCCGCTGGCAAGGGCAAGCGCACGGCCAAGTGGCTGCCCAGGGGCAACGGCATCGTCGTCAGCGAAGAGAGCACCGTCCCGACGGATAAAGGCCCCGTCACTTCTCAGTTGGTGCGCAAGTGGATTCTCTCGCCCGACGGCACGACGCTCACCATAGACATGTACCACGACACCCCGAACGGCTCGTTCGAGACCAAGCGCATCTTCATCAGGAAAGCGAAGTAGGCGCGCCTTGACCAGCGCGCCTACTTCGCTCGCCTCTTTCACCGCCACGTGCCCGCCGCGCGTTCAGCGGCGGGCCGTATTATCCATCACGAACTGAAGCGCCGCCTGGATGATTGCTCTTGATTGCGGCGTGTCGTTGAGGCCGTCAAAGCCGTGATCTCCGTCCGCGTAATTGACGACGGTGAGCGGCACGTTCAGGCGCAGGGCCGCGGCCGTGAAGGCGTCTATGCCGGCGTTAATGAAGGGCGCGTCCTTCCCGGCGCGCGCGATCATGATGGGCGGCAGTTTCGCGCCCGCGCCGGCCGCCGCTTCGAGCGCGTGCAGCGGCGAATACTGTCTGAGCAGCGTCGCGCGCTGCTTCTCGTCCGTGACGGTCGAGAATTCCTGTGCCAAATCAACGACGCCGTAAAAGACGACGACGCAGGTGACGGCCTGCGCGCCCGCCTTCAGTCCGACCGCAGTCAACCGCCCGCCCGCCGAGAACGTCCAGAGACAAATCCGCAACGGGTCAATTCCCAGGCGCTCGCCGTTGGCTCGCAAATGGGCCAGGAGTTTTTCTGTGTCCTCGAAGCCCGTGCGCAAGCCGTCGAAGCCTCGCGGATAACGCTTGTCGGGGACGACGGCGACGATGCCGTGGGCCGCGGCCAGTTGCCCCCACGTGACGAACCAGCGCCACTCGCGCACGCGCTCCGCGCCGCTGACAAAGACAATCGCCGGGCGGCGCTCGCCAGCGCGCGCCTCGCGTGGAAGGTAAACGTCAAACGCGAGCGGCGGGGCGGTCGAGTTGTCGAACACCACGTCGCGTCGAACGACCGCACGCTCCATGCCTGGGACGCGCGACACGATTGAGACCTTCGACGGGTCAACGCGATTCTGCGCCTGCGCGACCGTCGCGGCCACCTGAAGCAGCAGGATGAGCGCCGTAGCCGCGTAGGGTCTGTGAAGGTTTTTTTGCCACGCCATGATTGTTATTGGGCCGCGAGGCTGTAGCAGGCCATCTCCGTCGTGTTGCGCACGAGCAAGCGGTTGTTGCTAATGGCCGGGACGTTCCAGGTCTTGCCTTCGATGGCCTGGAAGCGGGCCACTTCCGTGTGCTGGTCGGGCGCGGCGCGCACCAGCACGAGTTCTCCAGATTCGGTGATGACGATGAGGTGGTCGCCCGCGAGCAGCAACTGCCCGTAGCCGTAGCGCCCGCCCTTCCACTTGCGCTCGCCGGTCGCGACCTCGATGCAGGTCAGGATGCCTTCGTCCAGCCCGTAGACGTAGCCGTTGTGAAGCACGGAGCTTTGGAACTTGTTCTTCATCGAACTGTTTTCCCAGACGGCGCGCGCCGCGAAACTCTTGCCCGACCCCGTTACTTCCACCAGCGCCGCGCCCTTGCCGTAACCCGCGGAGATGAAGAAGCGGTTGGGGCCTGTGACGATGGGCTGCGCGACGTTGATGCCGGAGCCGTTGCGCCAGGGGTACTCCCAGAGCAGCGCGCCGTCTTCCGCGAGGCCGACGGCGCGGCTCATGGTGACGACCAGAATCTGCCGGCGGCCCGCGAGCGTGACGAGCATGGGCGAAGTGTAAGACGCCTCGTCGTCGAGCGCCTTCCAGATGGGCGCGCCCGTCAGCCTGTGATAAGCGACGACCGATTTGCCGGACGAGCCTCCGGGCAGGACGACTACTTTGTCGTCAACAATCAGGGGCGAGGCGGACATCCCCCACTGTAGATTCTCCGCCGCGTTGTCTTTCAGGATGTTGCGATTCCAAAGGAGCTTTCCGGTCTTCGCGTCGAGGCAGCGCAACTCGCCCGCCGCGCCGAGCGCGTAGACGCGCCCGTCGTGCCAGGTCGGCGTCGCGCGCGGGCCGTCCCCGCCCATTGATTCGCGGAACTCGGAGTCCCACCCGTGCTTCCACAACTCGCGGCCCGTCTCCACGTCGTAAGCCGCGACCACCTCCTGCGCGCGCCGCTGTTCGATGGTGAAGGCACGACCGTCCGCGACGACGAACGAGGCATAGCCGCCGCCGACGGGCTGCTTCCAGAGTTGCGGCAAGCCGTTTGCCGCCCAGCTAGTCCGCACCGTCTGCGCGTCGTAACGGCCATCCCTGTTCGGCCCGCGAAAATCGGTCCAATTGCTGCCCGCGGACTTCGACGACGCTTCCGCGTGGGCCGCGTCCGCGGGCTGGCCGCCCTCTGTGGGCGCTCCGCCCGTGGCGGCTGGCTGCCCCGTGTTCCCCGAGGCGGTTTGCCCGGCGGGCGCGCCCCCTTGCGCCGTCGTCACGGTCTGGCTCTGCTGTTCGGCGCGGTGCTGTTCGAGTGCCGTGTACTGATCGACGTTGGCGCTGGAATTAGAACGATAGCGCGTCAGCATGTAGACGTAACCCGCCGCGAGCCCGACGATGCAGATGGAAGCGAGGAGACGCGTCTGCGCCGCGATGTCACGACGCCGCCAGAGCAGCACGAGGCCGACGGGCGGCAACAAAATAGAGAGTGCCGCCAGCGCCGCGTTCGATTGATACCACGGCGATTGATTGGCCGCCGCAGTTTCTTCCGCCTTAACGTCGTCGTTCATCTCTCGCTCCTTCCAGAAGAAATGCTCTCCCTACGGCTTCAACTTTTGCCGATGCAGTAAAGGTTCTTTTCGCCGCGTATGAAAATCTTGCCGTCGGCGAGCGCGGGCGAAGCGTAGACCGGTTCGTCCAGCGAGTTGGTGCGCAGGACTTCGTGCTGCGGGCCGGCCTTGATGATGAAGGTGTCGCCGTCTTCGCTGGTCAGGAGTATCTTGCCGTCGAAGGCGACGGGCGAGGCCGTGAAGGTCGCGGGGATGGGAACGCGCCCGCCCTCGTAGACCACTTTGCCCGTCTTCGCGTCCAGGCAGGTCAGAATCCCACGGTCGGTCGTCAGGTAGAGATAGCCGTTGTAAAGAATCGGCGACGGGACGTAGGCCGTGCCCTTCGCGTACTTCCACAGGATGTTGGTCGCGGGTATCTCGCCCGCGCCGCCCAGGCGAATCGCCATCGTGATTTTCGTCGGGTAGCCAGCGACGATGAAGACCGTCTCGTCGGCGGCGACCGGCGTCGGAATCGCGTTGCTCTCGACACCCTTGGTCCGCCACAGCTCTTTGCCCGTCGCCGGGTCGTAAGAGATGACGGCCTCGTTGCCGCTGGTGATCAACTCCGTCCGCTTGCCGGCTCGCACTAAGATAGGCGTCGCCCAACTGGCCTGCACTTTGCGCGGGGTGCGCCAGATTTCCTTGCCGCTCTTTTTATCGAGCGCGACGATGAACGAAGTCTTGCCCTCCTCATCGTCGCATTGCAGGATGACCACGTTCTCGTAGAGTACAGGGGACGTGCCCGTGCCCATGCCGAACGTGCCGAGCTTGCCGAGGTTGGCCTTCCAGGCGAGCTTGCCGTTCATATCGTAGGCGTAGAGTCCTTCGGAGCCGAAGAAGGCGTAGACGTGGCGGCCGTCCGTGGCCGGGGTGGAGGAAGCAAAGCTGCTCTTGCGGTGGCGGTCGTCGTAGGGCGTGCCGACGTAAGCCGTCTGCTCCCAGAGGAGCTTGCCCGTCTCTTTGTCGAAAGCGAGCACTTTGAAGGTGTGCTTGCGGTCGGCCCCGACGCTGTCCGGGTGAACGAAGACTTCGCCCTCGTTCATGTGCGTCATCCCTTTTGCGCCGGGGACGACCTCGCCCTCAATCGCCGTCGTGAGGAAAACTTTTTTCTCCCAGACAATCGGCGAAGAATGGCCGCGGCCCGGCACGGCCACTTTCCACTTCAGGTTCTTCGTCGTGCTCCACTCGTCGGGGAGGTTCTTCTCCGACGAGACGCCGGAGCTTTCCGGCCCTCTCCACTGCGGCCAGTTCGCGTCTGCCGCGGCGGCCATGACGCCGGCCCGCTCAGGCAAAGCACTAAAGGTCAGTGCGCCCACGCTCAACGTCAGGGCCAGGGTGATCAGGAAACGTTTCATTTTCTTCTCCTCTGCGAAGCCGCAGCAACAGTGGGCTGCGATTCTACATCTCTATTAAGTCCACAGGTCTAGACGGACGGAATTTTTACCGTTTTTTTACAACACTTTCCTGCTGATGGGTGATAATACGGTCGCCGTTAGAAAAAATAGAGACCGATCTGCTATTCATTACGTATAACCCGGTGGGAAAAGTTGCCGCCAAGTTGCGCGAATCACCCGGCGCGGGCTGCTTTCCCAAAATCCGGCTCGAAATTTAAGAAGACAGGCTCAGAGAAACTGATGATGAAGCGACCCTCTTCTATGTTTGGCACACTCGTCGCCGCGCTTCTCCTGCTGGCGCTCTCCTCGCAGGGCGCGGCTGCCGGCGACTGGACGGACTGGCGCGGCCCCGCGCGCGACGGCATCTCGCCAGAAAAAAATCTGCCCGTCAAGTGGTCGCCCTCAGGCGACAACCTCGCCTGGAAAGCCCCCTACGGCGGGCGCTCGACGCCCGTCGTGATGGGCGACAAGCTTTTCTTGCAGAACTCCGTGGGCAAGGGCGAAACGCTCCAGGAGCGCGTGCAGTGTTTCAACGCGGACACGGGGAAGCTCCTCTGGGAGCACCATTTCAACGTCTACCTCTCGGACGTTCCACCGCACCGCGTCGGCTGGGCCTCGCCGGTCGGAGACCCCTCGACGGGTAACGTCTACGTCCTCGGCGTCGGCGGCACGCTGCTCGCTCTGTCGAACGACGGCAAACTGCTCTGGGAGCGCTCGCTCGGCGAAGACTTCGGCCTGCTGACGACGCACGGCGGGCGCACCGTCTCGCCCATCATCGAAGGCGACGCGGTCATCGTCAGCGGCATCACCTTCGGCTGGGGCGACCACTCGCGCGGCGCGCACCGCTTCATGGCCTTCGACAAGAAGACGGGCGAGACCTTCTGGGTCAGTTCCCCCGGAGGCCGCCCCTATGACACGACCTACGCGCCGCCCATAGTCGTCAACGTGGGCGGCACGCGCCTGCTGATTCAGGGCGTGAGCGACGGCGGGGTTTACGCCATCAAAGTTGGCACAGGCGAGCCGGTCTGGAAATACATCGTCAGCAAGCGTGGACTGAACACGGGCGTCGTCGTCCACGGCACGAACGCCATCATCACGCACAGCGAAGAGAACCTCGATTCGAGCGAGATGGGGATGATCGCCGCCGTGGACGCGGCGGCCAAAGGCGAGATCGGCAAGGAGCAGATCAGGTGGAACGTGAAAGGATTTCAGGGCGGCTTCTCCTCGCCAGTGCTTGACGGCGACCGCCTCTACCAGGTTGACAACGGCGCGAACCTGGGTGCCTTCGACGTTGCGACCGGCAAACAGCTCTGGCTGCAAAATCTGGGCACGATTCAGAAAGCCTCGCCCGTGCTGGCCGACGGCAAGCTCTACGTCGGGACCGAGAACGGAAAGTTCTTCATCCTCAAGCCGACCGCGACGGGCTGCGAGATTCTGGACCAGGATCAACTGGGGACGGAGGCCGAGCCGGAGCCCATCATCGCCTCCGCAGCCGTCTCGCGCGGGCGCGTCTACTTTGTGACGGAGAAGGCGCTCTACTGCATCGGGAAGAAGCAAGCAAGCAGAGAGCCCGTCGTGA
>DATFCB010000179.1:0-2657 GCA_035253525.1 Pyrinomonadaceae bacterium
CCTGGCGGAAAACTCCATCCTGGGGATTCACTACCGCCGCCCCGTCGTCCACGGCCTGGGCGTCCTTCTGGACGACGACGCAATCAGCAAGCGGGCCAATCAGATTATCAAGGACTTCGACGTGCGGCCGCCGAACGCTCAGCTTCCGGCGCGCGCCCTTTCGGGCGGCAACCAGCAGAAGCTGATCATCGGCCGTGAGTTCGACCTTCAGCCGAAGCTGATACTCATCTCGCAACCGACGCGCGGCGTGGACATCGGCGCGATAGAATTCATACACCGCAAGCTCGTCGCGCTCCGAGATGCGGGCTGCGCCGTGCTCCTGGTTTCAGCGGAATTAGAAGAGGTGACTGCGCTCGCAGACCGCCTGCTCGTGATTCACGACGGGCGCATCGTCGGCGAAGTTGACCCGCAGGTCGCGACCCCCGAAGAGATCGGCCTGCTGATGACGGGAGGACAAAAGGAGTGATAAGTGATAAGTGATGAGTAAAAGAAAGAAGGTCTTAACTTATCACTTATCACTTATCACTTATCACTTATCACCGCTCTTATGAAGCTTCTCCGCGAACTACTCTTTCCGCTCATCGCCGTCGTGGCGGCTTTCGTCGTCGGCGGCATCGTCGTCTTGCTCATCGGCGACAATCCGATTGAGACTTACAAGCTTTTAATCGGGAGCGCGCTCTCGTGGCCGGACGGCATCGGGTATACGCTCTTTTACGCGACGCCGCTTATCTTCACGGGGCTCGCCGTGGCGGTCGCCTTCCGCTGCGGGCTGCTCAACATAGGGGCCGAAGGCCAGCTCTACATCGCCGCGTTCGTGACCGCCTGGGTCGGGATTACGTTCGCGAATCTGTCCGGGTGGGTGCTCATCCCGCTCGCGTGCCTGGCGGCGATTTTGAGCGGCGCGACGTGGGGCGCGATTCCGGGCGTGCTCAAGGCGCGCTTCGGCTCACACGAAGTCATCAACACGATCATGTTGAACTTCATCGCCGTCGCGCTCACGAGCTACTTCGTCCAGTACCACTTCAAAGCGCCCGACGATCCCATCATGCAGACGGGCTTCATCGGGCGGCAGGAGGTGCCTGAGGGCATGGAAGCCCTGCGGGGCCTCAACGCGCACATCCCGCGCCTCGGCGCGCTCCTCCCAGGCTTCCCCGAGCGCATCCCTTTGAGCGTGGCTTTCATCCTCGCGCTGCTGGCCTGCTTCGCCGTCTACATCTTTCTGTGGCGGACCAAGTGGGGCTACGCGATTCGCGCGACGGGCGCGAACCCTTCGGCCGCGGAGTACGGCGGAATTTCGGTCAAGAAACAGATCGTGCTCGCGATGGCCGTCTCAGGTGGGCTGGCCGGGATGGTGGCGATTAACGAGGTGCTGGGCTATCGTTACCGCTTCTACGACGGATTCTCGCCGGGTTACGGTTTTACGGGAATCGCCGTGGCGCTGCTGGGGCGCAATCACCCTGTCGGCGTCCTGCTCTCGGCCATTCTCTTCGGCGCGCTGATTCGCGGCGGCCTCTTCGTAGACATCTTCACAGACCGCGTCTCCAAAGACCTGGTGCTTGTGATTCAGGCCATCGTCATCCTCTTCGTCGCCGCAGAGGCTTTGTTCCGCGGCCCCTTCTCAAGGTGGGGACTGTTGAAGCGGTCAAAAATTTAAGAGTCATCAGTCATCAGTCATCAGTCATCAGCTTTAAAGCTTTTGACTGACTACTGATTACTGACTACTGACTACTTTTTATGCGAAACATTTTCACGTTCGCGCTCATCCTTTCGATGATACGGCTGACGACGCCGCTGCTGTTGGCGGCGCTGGGAGGTCTGTTCTCCGAGCGCTCGGGGATTATCAACATCGCGCTCGAAGGCTTGATGCTGGCGGGGGCGTTTACGGCGGCGACCGTGACGCACTACGCGACCGTCTATGGATACCCGGCCGCGCCGTGGCTCGGGTTGATTGCGGCGATTGTCGCGGGCGTGATCGTGGCGAGCATTCACGCGGTGGCGTGCATCAAGTACAAGGCGGACCAGGTCGTGACGGGGACTGCGATCAACGTGCTGTTCCTGGGCGTCCCTGCCTTGATGAGCGGCGCACTGTTTGACTCGACGGGAGCGACGCCGCAGATTCCGATTAACAACCTGCTCCCCTACGCGCCCATCGTCATCGCCTTCGCGCTCGTGCCCGTGACGTGGTACGTGCTCAACCGGACGCCGTTCGGCTTGCGGCTGCGCGCCGTGGGCGAGAACCCAGAGGCTGCCGATACGGCGGGCGTCAGCGTGGCGCGCATACGTTACACGGGCGTGCTGCTGTCGGGCGCGCTCGCGGCCATCGGCGGCGCTTACCTGGCAATCGGGCAGTCGTCGCTCTTCACGCGCAACATGTCCGCCGGTCGCGGCTTCATCGCGCTCGCCGCGCTCATCTTCGGCAAGTGGCGTCCCGTGCAGACGATGCTCGCGTGTCTGCTCTTCGGACTTGCCGAGGCCGTGGCGATTCAGATGCAGGGCGTCGTGAAAATCCCCGTGCAGTTCATCCAGATCATTCCTTACGTGTTGACGATGGTCGTGCTCGCGGGCTTCATCGGACTCTCGCGCGCGCCGCGCTCGCTCGGGCTGCCGTACCAGAAGGAGAGATGAACATGGGGTAGGCAGCAGGCAGTAGGCTGTTA